>JAUSHV010000020.1 GCA_030648495.1 bacterium | reverse complement strand
CCAACACCTACTCCAACGCCGACACCCACACCGACATAATCTGATATTCTGAATTTCACAAACACCGCCAAATTTTGGCGGTGTTTGCTTTTGTGCATTACTTTTTGCTAAGTTTAAGGCAGAAAAAAAGGAAGTACTTTGGAAAACGAAATCCCCGTAATTGCGGTTACCGGAGGAGCGTGCGGCGGAAAAACTGCTTTTTTGGAAAAAGTTTTACCGGAGAAACTGATGGGTTTGGGTTTCCGTTATTTTCCCGTGCCGGAAATTCCGACGCTTATGATACCTTACGGAATCCCGGATATTTCAAATCTCAGAACGAGTGAACTTAAGAAATATGTCGAGGTTGAACGGCAATTTCTGCTAACACATCTTGCAATGAGAGACAAAGCCATAGATTTTGCCCGCGTTTTTCCGGAAGACAAATGCGTAGTCGGTTGCGACAGGGGAGCAAAGGATGTGAAGGCACATTTGCCGGAAGGCGTTTTCGAGGCGATCTGCGAAGAGGAAGGTTTAACCTTGGCGGATGTGCAAGATTGTTATAAGGTCGTTATCGATATGGTAACCGCAGCAGACGGAGCGGAAAATTATTACACGCTGGAGAATAATAAGGCGAGGCAGGAAAATGCGGAGGAGGCGCGAATGGCGGATATCCGCACGAGGGAGGCATGGAACGGCCACCCAAAGTTGAGGATCATCAAAAGCTGTGAGGATTTCAGTTTAAAAATGAATAGAGCGACCTCAGCCGTCTTACACGAGCTTGGATTGCCGGCACCGATAGAGATTGAAAAAAAATTTCTGGTCAGGAAAAGGCCGGATTTCAGGTCGCAAGAGCTTAAAAAAGCGGTTAAGGTTTTTATTGAACAAATCTATCTCAACGCGCCGTCAGGAGAAGAATCGAGGATTCGTAGGCGTACTCAAGGGGCTTCATCCATATATTTTAAGACAAAAAAAATTCCCGTGGTCGGCTCAACCGTGGCGAGACAGGAGATGGAGCATGTTATTAGCCCGCTTGATTATATTTATTTCCAGCAGTTCAGGGAACTCAAAATAAAGACCGTCAGAAAGTGGAGATATTGTTTCATTCATAATTACCAGTATTTTGAGTTGGACGAAATCTTTGAACCGCAGAAATTGTGGCTCCTGGAAATAGAATTGACCGAAGAAAATGATAAAGTTGATTTGCCTCCATTTTTAGTCATAGAAAGGGAGGTCACCGGCGAAGCAAAATACACAAATCACGGCATAGCAAGAGGCCTCTAGACAAGGCCTTTTTTTAATGGTATTTTCGGAGCATACGCACTTTGACAGCGAAGGGAGACATACATTGAGCAATGTCGTCGTGATGCCATCGAGGAAAAAAACTTACATCATCGATACCAGCACCGGGATACATGACCCAAATTCAATGAATGTTTTAGGAGGTGTTGGCAACTCGGTTGTTTATCCATTCGGAGTTATAAGACAATTGGATGAGAAAAAGACGCGCCAAGATCTTGTTGGCTGGTCTGCTCGCGAGGTTTCTCGGAAACTTAAAGAGGCGAGAGGGGTCGGTTTGAAAATGACGCCCCGCTTAACTTTAAAAGATGGAGTGCCGCTTTCTAGCGGCGGGTTGTTATATGTCAACCATACTGATTGGAGTCAACATCAAAACTTTATTACAGGCCTAAATCCAATAGCGTCAGTCGACGACGAAATCATTTGTACAGCAAGGTTATGGCGGGAGAAGATTGCAGACTCGAACCAACCTGTTATCGTCGTAAGCCAAGATACAAATATTTTGCTTGAATGCGATGCCCTTGGAGTGGAAGCGGAAGATTATGGACACGACAAAACTATAACGTCGTTATCACAACTATATAGGGGCTATGCCGAAATTAAAATTATTTATCCTGAATTTGATTTTTGCACAGAACTTTATACTAAAAAATCTTTGCCGGAGGATGTTGTTTTTAAAGCGATTGGCGAGCAGGAACTTCTGGCAAACCAATGCTGTTTTTTCCTTGGTGAAAATGGCCAAACAAGAGCACTCGCAATATATAAGAAAAGCAAAAAACTTTTTCGTGCCGTAAATAGAGCCAAAAAAAGCGAAAAATCCATAGGACCCTTGGATGACGAACAGGCTCTATTATGGGATCTCCTCAAAGATCCTGAAATTGCTATCGTAACTATCGACGGAGAGGCAGGCACCGGCAAAACTTTCGTCAGCATGGCTGCCGGTTGCGAACAACTGGATAATACTTATCAGCAGCTTTTGGTTTTGCGGCCGATTATTGAGGTTGGCGGGAAAGAAATAGGTTTTTTGCCAGGTGATTTAGACGAAAAATTTCAGCCATGGACAGAGGCAATTTTGGACAATTTCGAATTGATAGAAATTAATTTGCCTCAACAATATAGAGCTATCGGAGAACCTGGACAAGGATTAATCAAGGCTAATAAACTTAAGATGTCGCCGATTGTTCATGCGCGTGGCAGAAGTTTTCATCATAAATTTGTATACACCGACGAAACCCAGAATCTTACGCCGAGCGTAGTTAAAACTATCGCGACGCGCGCCGCAACAGGCACAAAAATGATTTTTGCCGGCGATCCCGAACAGATTGATGACCCTTATTTGCATTCTTGCTCCAACGGATTGGTCTATATGATTCAAAGACTAAAGGATCATGATTTTTTCGGGCACATGCATTTAAGGAATTGCAAACGTCAAGAATCTACCAAACAAGCGGCTAAACTTTTATAATATTTAAAATAACCCCACCATAATGGTGGGGTTTTACTTTAAACGCCGAAGAGCCAATTCGTAAAATATGCAATTGAATCTATCGGAGAGAGGAAATTCGCAGCAGTCGCTAAAAATTTGCCAACAGATAAGGTTATAAGAGCCGCGAACGAAATATCCTTAATGGCTGTCATTAACTTCATCCAAAGAATATAGAATAAAGCAAAAGTGAGGACGGTGTGCAGGATCAAGCTAAGATCATATCCAAAATATGGCGCCATGATTTGAATAAGTTTATTGGTTTCCGCTGACCACGGATATCCATAAAAATAGATGCCCCAATATGTGCTTGCAAAATCTGCAATACAGGAGGCAAAGAATATTTTTACGCCAAGGCCGGATCTAATATTTTTAATGCCAAGGTATTTGATTGACGCAATAATTGAACAAAATATAAAAACATTCAGGATCGTTATCGGTGCCGGTAAGGGCATTTTTCAAGGTACCTTTGCTGGAATCAGCCTACATGGTATAATAAAAAAATGCAAGGATTTTCGAAGATTTTATCATTGGTTTTCGTTCTTTTCGCCTTAAGCATTGGGGTCGGTGTGTTTTGGTTTTATGAGGCAAATAAGCCGTCTTTTAAGCCTGTCGAAAATAAAATATTATCAACCAGTCCCGACGCTTCGGTCGGGACTCCGACTTTGCCTTCGGCAGACGTCGGAGCTAAAGAAAAAAATATGATAACTTTATCCACGAATTTCGGAGACATAACTTTCGAGACTTACAATGCTGACGCGCAAAAGACGGTTGAAAATTTTGTGGCGCTCGCCAAAAAAGGATTTTACAACGGAGTAATTTTTCATAGGGTCATCAAAGGATTTATGATACAGGGAGGCGATCCGACCGGTACGGGCCGCGGGGGACCGGGATATACTTTTGCGGACGAACTAAATTCTCAAAGCGCTTCTTATCGGGCCGGATACAAAAAAGGAGTCGTGGCCATGGCTAACGCAGGTCCCAATACGAACGGTAGTCAATTTTTCATAATGCTTGCCGATTATCCGTTGCCGAATAGTTACACTATTTTCGGAAAAGTTACGAGCGGACAAGATATCGTAGATAAAATTGGTTTACTCAAAACCGATTCGAACGACAAACCGCTGACCGACGCCGTTATCAAAAGCGTGAGAGTTGAAGATAAATAATTTTTCCAAGAAAAAACCCCGGTTATCCGGGGCTTTTTTGTAGATTTTGCACGGCGAGATTTACTTTTCGTACGTACAAATTATTTTTTGGGTCATAGCCGGCTGCAAGAAGCTTTCTTGCCGCTGTTTCGCCCGTATTCCAGGCAAAAAGCGCTTTGTCCATGCCCCCAAATTGTTTCTTCAGCTGCCATAGGTATTTGGTTCCAGTTTGGATATTGTGTCTTGGAATCATCAAATACTTAGGGTCGGCTTTTATATGTTTAGCGGCGATTGGCTTAATTTGCATCAGCCCTTTTTCGCCAGCGCGACCGTCCTTTACGTTTTTATCGCAGGCTGATTCGATTCTTATAACCGCGGTAACGATTATGGGATCAACAGGGTACTGCGATGTTGCAATCTGGATGCTTTTTGCGTGCTCTGCGCAGAGCTGCTTTATCCGAGGAGTAAAGGCCGAAGCTATTACTTCCGCGGTCCGTTTTTCTTCTTGCCGCTCCTTTTCAAAAAGGAGAGCAAGCTTAGTTGTCGCCGCTTTTATCTGTGCTTTTTCAGCAAAATGCGCGATTACAATCGGCGTAGCCAAAATACCGATTAAAGCCACAAATACCATTTTTCGAAGCATTTTTTCTCTCCTT
>JAUSHV010000026.1 GCA_030648495.1 bacterium | reverse complement strand
GTTCTCTGCCTATAAGCCGAATTTTGTCCCGTCAAATTGGCGTTAGCCTATTGTCGGGGATAGTCATCTATCTGGACCCTTGATTGCTCGCGGGTTCTAGCCCTCTATTACGAGGTTGCACCGGATAGGTGTTTTTCACCGCACGCTGTCGCCAACGCACGCTGTGAGCTTTTACCTCACCTCTTTTCACCCTTGCGTACCAACTTTTTTGGCTTTAAACCAAAATTGATGATGTCGCGGTATAGTTTCTGTGACACTGTCCCGCCCCTCTATAAATAAAGGGGGGTGGCCGTTAGCCACTATCGCTTTTCGTCCCGCTTTTCGGCGGAACGGGTGTTCGGACTTTCCTCTCCACTATATAAACAGCAGAGCGACTATCTGGCAAAGAACTACTATATAGTAGCAAATCTTGCGGAAAAAGCAAGTAGTTGCTATGTTGTTAACAGTAAAATCTTTGAAAAAAAGGAGATAGAAGTGAAAAGAAAAAATCCGTATTTGTTGCCAGAAGACATTGAGCCGGTCCATTACAATATCTCGCTCGCGCCCGATCTGGAAAAATTTACCTTTTTGGGATTTGAAACTGTTACGATCGATATCTTAAAGCCGACAAAGAAGATTACGCTTCACGCGGTGGATATTAAAATAAAAGATGCCAGCCTATGTTATGCCGATCAATCCGAAGGTGTCGGTTTTACCAATAAACAAATTTCTTACAGCAAGAAATTTGAAACGGTGACCTTAGAATGCGATAGAGAACTTAACCCTGGAGAAGCTTTTCTCAACATCGGTTTTGAGGGTTCTCTCAACGATCAAATGCATGGGTTCTATAGGACTTGGTACATACTGGACGGTAAAAAAACCTGGGGAGCGGCAACGCAATTAGAATCAACCGACGCAAGGCGCTGCTTCCCTTGTTGGGATCAGCCAAACAAAAAAGCGACATTCGAGCTCAACATAACAGTACCTGAAGATCGCACGGCAATTTTTAACACCGATCCTAAAGAGATCCGGCATTTGGATAATGGCTATAAAATAGTTTCATTTCCAAAGACTCCCAAAATGTCCACGTATCCCGTGGCAATTATCATCGCCCATCTCAAGAGCATCGAAGGCAAAGATAAAAATGGTGTCTCACACAGAGTGTGGGCAATTCCAGGCAAGGAAGAGCACGGAAAATTTGCATTGGAATGTTCGATAGCCTCGGTGGAGTTTTACGAAAAGAAAACCGGTATTTCCTACAAATCCATCGCCACAGATTCACCAAAATTGGACATGATTGCCTGCCCCGATTTCGCATCCGGCGCGATGGAAAACCTTGGTGCGATAACATATCGCGAAACCGCAGCACTGATTGACCCAAAAAACGACACTGCGGCGGCCAGAGAACGCGTTGCGGAAGTTGTGGAGCATGAAAACGCTCACATGTGGTTCGGCGATTTGGTTACGATGCAGTGGTGGAATGGCCTTTGGTTGAACGAAGGCTTTGCGACCTTCATGTCGCATTGCGCGATGCACGACGAATTTCCCGAATGGGATGTCTGGACCGGGTTCGTGGCAGGCGATTTCCGTTCGGCACTTCACTTGGACAGCATGAAAAATTCACATCCGATCGAAATTGATGTGCAAAATCCATACGAAATCCGCGAAATATTCGACGAGATCACTTATGCCAAAGGCTCCGTGGTCAACAGAATGTGCGAACAATATTTAGGTGAAGATTTTTGGAAAGGATTGCGGATATATCTCAATCGCTTCTCATACAAAAATGCCGACACCGTGGACCTCTGGCAGGCTCTTGAGGAAGCTTCCGGAAAACCTGTCCGCGACATTATGGCGCGTTACACCAAACAGCCCGGATATCCGGTCGTCTCCGTATCAAACCCAAGCCATATAGTAAACTCTGATGGCACCGTTGCATTAAGCTTAGAGCAAAAAAGATTTTTTGCGGATGGCAGGAAAGATAAAGAAAACTTACTATGGAATATTCCGATCAATATTCTCTATAGTCGTTCTGGTCAGAACGAGTCAGCGCACGAATCGTTTTTGATGCGAAAAAAAAGCTCTAAAATCAAAATTCCGGCATTTAAGGGTTTGCGAACTTTTATTAAGCTCAATGCAGGGCAAAGCGGAATTTACCGCGTAGCTTATGCTGATGGCATGTGGGATTGTTTGGTTGAAGCGGTAAAGCGCGGAGAACTTTCCAAAACAGACCGAATCGGCCTATTGGATGATTCGCTGGCACTCGCAAAGGCCGGTTACATGAAAACTTCGCAAGCTCTCGACATGATAGCGGCACAGGAAAACGACAAAGAATTCGACGGCAATGTTTGGTCGGTAGTTATTTCCAATTTAGGAGCATTAGACCATGTGCTGTCCGGTGACAAAGTTGCCGGGACAAATCTGGCAGAATTTGCTCGACAATTGCTTTGGCCAGTAGCAAGAAAACTTGGCTGGAATAAATTGCCTGGGGAAAAACACACCGATACGCTTCTGCGTTCAGCAACCCTCATGAGCCTTGGCAAGTATGAAAGCCTGGCAACCATAGAAGAAGCGCAAATTGTTTTTGCGAATCGCAAAAAAGGCCGAACGCTGGATCCTGATTTAAAAAACGTAGTCTATTCTTTGGTTGCCGCAAACGGCGGAGCAGAAGAATTTGAAGAACTACTCAAAATTTATCGGGCCACCGAAGACGCCCGTGAAAAAGAAAGAATACAAGTTGCCATAGCCGCCTTCAAAAGCGAAGAAATGATAGAGAAAGTACTAAAATTTTCCATCTCTGATGAAGTAAGAAAACAGGATTGGTTCAGAATAATGGTCATGCTGGGACAAAATCCAAAAGCACGGCTTACCGTCTGGAATTTCCTCAAAGATAATTGGGGTGATTTTAAGAAAAAATATGAAGGCAATCTAACGCTTATTGTGCGGACGCTGGAAGGTATTGTAAACTCGTTCGTTGATGAAGAAAATCTTTCCGACGTCAAGAAATTTTTCAAAGCGCATCCGCTCAAAGAAGCGAAGCGTACAATGAAGCAAGTGGTTGAAACAATTGAAACAAACATCAAATGGCGCAACCGCGACATTGAAAATATCAAAAACTGGTTAGCAAAACGCTAAAACAAAAACCCCGTGCACTACGGGGCTTTTTTTATAATTAAATTTACGAGCAACTCCCCAAATTCTCTCCGCAAGAAGAACATGTGTAGCAGGAGCCGGTGCGCACCATGATGGCCCCGCATCTGCAGGCCGGAGCATCTTGATAGGAAAAGTTGGCGTATTTTTGGACGGAAGCGGTGACAACAACGGGCTTGGCTGCGGGGGCGGATGCAAGAATCGGCTGAGGAGCAATCGCAACAGGCTCGGTTTTTTCTTCCGCGCTCTCTTCGTCTTTGTGAGTGTATATTCCCATAGCCTGCTGGTCCGCCGTGGAAATAAAATTAAGCGCCAAAAATTTTCCGATGTAGTCTAAAATGGATTTCGCCATAGGGATATCTGAATTTGTTGTAAACCCGGCCGGTTCAAAGCGCCAGTGGACGAATTTGCGTATTATAGTTTCAACAGGAACTCCGGATTGCAATGCGACGGACATCAGAACGCCTATTGCTTCCATGAGCCCGGAAATCGTAGAGCCTTCTTTGGCAACTCTGATAAAAACTTCTCCCAACTTCCCATCTTCATACATTCCGCAATGGATATAGCCTTCGTGTCCGGCAATGGAAAATTTGTGGCGCAATGCTTTTACGTCCTGCGGTAATTTTTTTCTTCCTGCCTCCGAAGGTGCTTCCGTTTTGGCGGTTTCGTCTTTGTTGGAATCTTTTGTACGCGAAGTGTTTAATGGTTGCGACCCTTTGGAATTATCACGGTAAATTGCGATCGCCTTCAAACCAAGCTTCCAGGCATCGACGTATGTATCCATTACTTCCTGGATAGTCGCCGACTCCGGTAAATTCACGGTTTTGGAAATCGCGCCTGAAATAAAAGGTTGGGCCGCGGCCATCATCCGGATATGTCCTAAATAATGAATAGAACGCGATCTCCCGGGAGCATTGGTCGCGCAATCGAACACCGGCAAGTCTTTTTCTTTTAAATGCGGAGCGCCCTCGATGGTGTCATTGGCTAAAACATAATCCATTATCTCTTTTCTTTCGGCGCCATTGTATCCTAACTTTTCGAGCGCGGGCCCGACCGTGGTATTAACTATTTTTAAGAAACCTCCGCCCACCATTTTTTTGTACGCAACCAAAGAGAACGCCGGTTCAATACCGGTAGTAGTCGAATCCATCATGAAAGAAATAGTTCCTGTCGGCGCGAGCACAGTTGCCTGGGAATTGCGGATGCCGTACTGCCTGCCTGCTTCATATGCCAACGCCCAAACATCTTGCGCGCTATCCCGGAGCGCGGCTGGTAAGAAATTTTTATCTATTTTTTTAGCCTCTTCGCCATGCATTTGTAAAACACGCAGCATCGGTTCTTTATTTTTTTCGTATCCGGCAAACGGGCCCACTACTTGAGCAATTTCCGCAGATACGGCATAAGCCTCGCCGGTCATGAGAGAAGTTATCGCTCCAGCATAAGTTCGCGCTTCCGCTGAATCGTACGGCAATCCCAAACGCATTACTAGCGCGCCTAAATTGGCGTATCCCAGACCCAACTGGCGGTAATCGACGGCGTTTTTGGCTATCTTGGGAGTCGGATAAGATGAAAAGCCTACGATAATATCCTGCGCGATAATTAAAGTCCGCACCGTTGAAAGAAAAGATTGAACGTCAAACGTGCCTTCTTCATTTAAAAATTTCAAAAGATTTATCGAAGCAAGATTGCACGCAGAATCGTCCAAATGCATATATTCACTGCACGGATTGGAAGCATTAATGCGCCCCGTATTGGGACAGGTGTGCCATTTATTGATGGTAGTGTCGAATTGCATGCCCGGGTCGGCGCAACGCCAAGCCGCCTCGGAAATATTGTAGAAAAGGTCTTTGGCGTTTACTTTATCAACCGCCTCTCCCGTGCGTACGGCTTTTAACTCCCAATCTTTGCCTTCCGCTGCGGCGCACATGAACTCATCAGACGCACGGACGGAATTATTCGCGTTCTGGAAAAAAATATTTGTGTAAACTTCGCCGTCTATAGCATCGTCATACCCGGCTGCTATCAACGCTTTCGCTTTTTCTTCTTCTTTCCATTTGGAGACAATAAATTGTTTGATGTCCGGGTGGTCGGCATTGAGAATAACCATCTTTGCGGCGCGCCTTGTTTTGCCTCCTGACCTAATGGTGCCTGCAATAGCGTCGGCTCCTTTCATAAATGACACGGGGCCGGAAGATTTTCCGCGGTTCGAGATATTTTCTTTGGAAGAACGGAGATTAGAAAGGTTAATGCCCGCACCGGAGCCGCCGGAGAATATCATCATTTCAGTCCGGTACCACTCGGCAATGGATTCTCTAGAGTCTTCAATGGACAAAAT
>JAUSHV010000015.1 GCA_030648495.1 bacterium | reverse complement strand
AGACGAGGTAAGATTTTGAGCCCAACCTTTTTTTTAACAAAATCAATGGCCGTTAAATCTTCAGTATCAAGCATGGCCACTTCCAGACTGTCGTTAATCTTTCTAAAAGCAACAATATTGTGATTTCTAGCGATCGGCTCAGGAATAAGAGAGAGTGTGGGGAAATCAAGCTTCTGATCTTTAAGGGAAACGAAGGGAATACCAAGAATGTAAGCTTGCATTTTGCGCAAGTCGTCTTCGGTTAAAGCGCCTTTGTTGACAAGCGCTTCCCCGATACTGGTGCTTCCCCCTTTGATTTCTTTTTTAGCAAGTTCAATCTCCGACTTTGAGACTAAGCCGGAGTCAATCATGAAACTTTCAAGTTTACTTTCGTCGATATGCATATTTCACTTTATTTATGGTGAGCTTGTCGAACCATTTTATCACGTAATGACAAAAAAAGTGAAATATTAACTAAAATTCCTCCAGGTCAGGGTCGAAATTAATACGAACTTTGGCAGGAATACATTCTGCAGTAAGAGAGTCTGCGTCAGTCACCCTTACTCTAGCAGTCTTCAAGCCAATGGTGCTGTAACTTTTGAGGTAAGAAGAAGGGCTGGTACAAGACACCGCCGGAGTAGCCGGAATATTAGTGCCGCTCCACGAGCAGGTAAAAGGTGCGGTACCTCCAGAAAAATTAGCGGTCCAGGTGACTGTCTGGCCCAGAAGTGCCGGCGATGGAGAGGCCACACAAGAAACCGTCATGGGACTGCTTGAGGTCGTCGTTATAGTGACATTATCTGAGTTGTTTAGAATACTGTCCGAACCGGTAAGCCGCAATATATAGACGCCTGTCGCGGCAAAACTTGCCGTAGTAACGGCATTTGAAACGTTGCCGAACATAACCGTACCTGGCCCGCTTACTTTTGCCCATAAAGCTGTAACCGTGCCCGGAGGATTTGGCAATCCGTCATCTGTGATTATCCCATTTAAAGTCGCTGAAGCGGGGAAAACTATATTTTGATCAGGTCCGGCGTCAACCATCGGAGCAGAATTCGAGGTTATTGATGTGCAAGCGTTGCCGGTGCCGACAACTCCATATCCTGGCCCTCTGAAATGTATCCAGCCCACAACATCAGAGCCCCACGCGTATCCGTCCCAATTGCAACCGGAGACAGTCACTCCGTAAGTCGGCCCTTTTAAATGAACCCATCCGTCCCAGCCATTGCCGTCTTGCGCCAAAAATCTTGCCCAGCCGTCAACAACTCCTGTGGCACGGTCAAAAGTCGGGTTAGGGTGTGATGCATCCCCCGCCTGAAAGCTTAGCCATCCCAGATTTTCCGACCATGCGTTTCCTGAAATACCGCAAACCGACCCCGTACACGCGGGATCAACCCTTACGCCGTAATTGGACGCACCGCAGCTTCCGGAATTTGTGCAGTTAAAACTCAACCAGCCGATATCCAAATTTGCTCCCGGCGGATCAGCCGGCATAACAGTTTCCGAATCAACCCACGCCCAGCCGGAAAGGTTGTCGGAGGAGGAGGCCTGCGTTCCTGAAAAAGCGAGAAACCAAAAAAGCGCGGATACGAAAGCCAAAGCAAGGATAATTTTCGTATTTTTTAAAAAAGATATCACCTTTGAAGGTTTATCGCTTTATAAATCATGGATTACTGCAATAGTAAATAGCTGTGTTCCCAGGCCAACCACCACACATAGTAGTTACAACATGCGCGCTAAAACCTGCCGGACATGAACATGCTCCGGTATAAAAATTAGATTTTAGGCAAGAATACGAACCAACGGGGCCACTTTCAACAAATGTAGCAGCACAAGAACCGGACTTAATCCAAAACATGCCAGCAAAATCTCCGCCGCCGCCTACTGTGCTTAAACACTTTCCACCGCCTGCGTCAGTACAAATATCTCCGGTTGCATGAATCTGTCCGCCAACCACATCCAGTTTCTGTGCTGGACTCACTGTCCCAATTCCGACATCGCCCTTATCAACGATTAATCCCAACACGGCTCCGGCTGTATTTAAAATTAACCCTCCGGCTTTTGATTGACCGGTATTGGAAATATTTATCGGAGCCGAAACATTTCCGCCTGGCGGCACCTGGGTCGGTTCGGTAAATGCAAAGGACTGGACCGCGATCAATACTCCGCCCAATACTCCGATTTTTAAAACTTCTTTTAAGACATTTTTTACGTTCATTGTGTTGGCGCTGTTAAATTATTAATAACGCCTGGAGGCACGCTGGACCCTGCTCTGCTTGGAGCCGTCGTGTTTTCCAAGGCCTTTTTTTCAGCTATGAACTTATCCACAACTGTTTGCAAATTTGCTACTTTGGCTTGATTAACATAAAAACCGATAATAAACCCAACAACCAAAGACAGTATGATAGTCAAGATTAATGAAAAATTCTTCTGCATATCTCCTAAATAGTAGCCTTTTTATAAATTAAGGACAAGAGAAATTATCCACAGTTGCGGTTGAAGCTACTTTTGATGCATTATAATCAATTAAACATATGCGAACCATCATCTCCTGGAACGTGAACAGAAATCCATCGGACGGCAAGCTGACTGATACCCCGATAGAAAGCCCCTCTACAGTTGATTGAATTGGTAAAAAGTAATTCCTAATTCCTTTAAAATAAGTTTCAGTAAGACTATGCCGATTTCTCTTTTGTGTGGATTGGGAATGAAAATGCGGTGTCTACCTTTTTCCATATACTCGTGTTTGCCACCAGAAAAAGGGCACCCAAAACCCAACGCACTAAGTTTCTCTATGAGGAGACGCCGTCTGACCGGCTTAAGCATGAATCGTCTTCAAACTAAAGCCACTGATTTTCTTTTTATCTTGAATTGCGAGAAGTAAGTTTTCTTCAAGTATTTCGGACAATTCTTGTCGAACTTCCTCAACGCTCGTCCCTTGGGCATAAATACCACGTGCGCCAGCGATAGAACCAGCCCACATTTCGACGCTCTTGTCATGTTCGTAATTCGCCCGTTCAAGCATTTTCTCTATGTACCTCTGAACGCTAGTTTTCATAACTCCATTTTAGCATTATTGACTTGATAGTCAACATACTTTCAACAGTATGTTTAATTCCAAAACCATGTATGTCAAAAATTTTAACTACTTCTTTTCCAGAAAATTGCTTCAGCTTTAGCATTATTGACCATTCTACGGTAAAATTTGAGTAAACGTATGAAAACCATCATCTCCTGGAATGTGAATGGGCTTAGAGCGGTGCATCGCAAGGGGAAGTTTCTCCCGCGTTTTTTTTATTTAACCGCATAGTTTTTTGCCGCAAATTCATATTGGCCAATAAATATTTTTTTTATGGAAACAATAGAGTTAAGCTCATAAAATACGAGCATCGCTTCTCGATATTCTTTTTCATCAACGCTTCGGTATGAG
>JAUSHV010000006.1 GCA_030648495.1 bacterium | reverse complement strand
TTGAACAATTCGCTTTGGGAGGAGGATATGAAATTCCACTTGCTTGCGATCTAATAATAGGCAACGGCAAGGTCGGCCTTCCGGAAAAAGGATTGGGGATTTTGCCCGGATGGCTGGGAACACAAACACTTATTCGCCGGGCAGGCCTGGAAAAAGGACTATGGATGATTTTAGGCGCAGAAATTGTTGAGGCGGATACTCCTTGGATTAATATTCCACTTAAAAAAACCGAACTTACCTGGGCAAAGCTAAAGACGATTGCCGACAACACAAAAAAGCGCAGATTCGAACCTCTGAAATACAACTTTGCACAAAAATTGCTTTATCTAGGAAAATTCTTTGAGCTTTGGTACAAAGTAAAAACCGGCAAAGAACCTGCTTCCGCTCTTCTTGCGCTGCAAGCTATCTGGCGAGGAAACAACCAGGACCTGCAAGCCGCGGCCGGTATTGAATGGCAAGCTATTTTAGCGGCATTCGAGACTAAAGAAGCCGAAAAAGGCATTAGACATTTTCTTGAAACAGGAAAGCATTTATATAAATAAACCTGAAAAAAAACCCCGCAGATGCGGGGTTTTTTTATAAAATTTTGAATACCATAGCCGTAGCTTCAGCAATCGCATTGCAAAGAGAAACCACGATATATCTATGGCCATTTTTCCGAGCTTGGCAAATTGCGTTGACACACAGCACCGCGCCGGTAGCTCCCAATGCGTGCCCAAAAGCAATTGCCCCGCCGTAAGGATTAACGTTTCCCCAAAGCGCTTCCGGTACTTTTTCTATAAAATACAGCGGCGAACCGGGAAAGGCTTCATTTATCCAAAACGAATCGATGTCAAAAAGTGTTTTTTTTGCTTTTTTTACGGCTTTTAGCACTGCGCCGACCGGAGCGACAATAAAATCTTTTGGATCTTTCAAGCTATGTTCCGCGTAAGCAAGCAACTTCGCAATTGGCTCAAGCTTGTATTTTTTTGCCGCTCTCGGCGAAGCAAGCGTCAACATTGCGCAAGCATCGCCATATTTTGAAGAGTTATAAACCGTGGTCAATTCACAACCATTAATTATTTTGGCTTTTGCGTATTTCAACAACACTTCATTGGTCATCACATTTTGGTCAAAATCCAGAAGTAGCTCCTTGGAATCAGTTGTAAAAATCGGCGCAAGATAGCCGGCGAGTTTATAATCGTTAAGATGCTCTCTTGCCCGCTTATAACTTTCATCGGCATAGTTGTTATAGTCAGCAAGCGTAAAACCAAGCTCTCTGGCTTTTTCGTCGCTAAGCTCTGCCATAGATTTTTTGGTTATCGGACAAGTAAGCGCGCCGATGTTGGCACTGTCCGGGACATTACACATCATATCAAGCCCCATGCCAACGGCGAGGTCCGCTCCTCCATGTCTTATCGCATACGAAGCTTCGGCAATCGCCAATAATCCGGAAGAGCAGGCTTTTTGAGAAATATTGGAGGAGGCGTTATCCATGCCGGCAAGAAGAGCGATTTCTCTGTCCGGCGCCTGTTTGAAATAGTCCGATTTCAAAGAAACATTTGACCCAACTCTGAAAACATCAACCATTGCGGGCGGGATTTTTGTTTTCTTAAACGAAGCATTCAAAACTTGAAGCGCCAAATCTTGCGGAGAGAGCGACAAAAGCGCCGATCGGATTTTGACTATTCCGGTTCCGATGGGTGAACGGGTAGCGTCAACAACCAATACATCTTTCATATGAAAACCCTATTAATCTCTTTTCGGTATAGCATAAGAAAAAAACCCCGCCTAGGCGGGGTTAAATTTATTTAAACATTCATATTTTCAAATAGCATGGCTGTTCCTTCGTCCACCGCATTGCAGGCGCCCTCTACGTAATATTGGTCTCCGCCACACAATGCAATATCTGTTGCTATCACTGGGGTGCCTCCAAGAGTTCCTCCGATCGCATGTCCACGCGCAATTGCCCCGCCTCTCCGATTCATGCAATCGCGTGCGATGTCATGCATTTTCATCAGTAAAACATTCCCAACCCCAAACGCTTCGTTTACTCCAAAATGTCCGATGTCTTTCCACGAAAGCCCGGACATCATCAAACATTTTCCAATAGCTTCTTCCGGTTTTAAAATAAAGTTTTTAGGTTCCGACCCGCTTGCTTCCGCATACGCCAAAACCCGCGCCAGAGGATCAAGTTTTAATTTTCTTAATCCGTCTCTATTGGTTAAAAGAACCAGGCCGCCTCCGTCTGCATATTTCGCGGAATTTCCCGGGGTAACCAAACCGCACCTTGAAGCGCCTTCTTTTTCCGATTCGGGATACGTGGCTAAATTAGAAAGAATTTTTCTGAACATCGTGCCAACACGATATTTATCAACCTCTTCGTCCCTTTCAACAATTAAGCTTTCGCTCACACGAACAGGCGCGATAAATCTATGTTTCCCTTGCCAAGCCTCCGCGCGCTCATACGATCCATAAGCGTAATCATCCAATTCTTTACGAGTTAAGCCCTGCTCTTTAGCAACTTCGTCCGCAAGCCCCGCCATCAATTTACCTGAAAAAGGATCTGTAAGCCCGAGCCTTACAAAACTATCAGGCACGCCGCTCATTTTTTCCACACCTCCAGCAACAGCAAATTCCGCCCCATGATTGGCTACAGCATCGAAAGCCAACCCGATTGCCTTAAGCCCGGAAGAGCAAGCTTTGTCTTCAGTCAAGGAATGCGCGCGCTTCATGCCGCTGCGGAGCGCGATAACTTTCGCAAACGCATGTGCAGCGGGTTTCTCGGTTTTGTGCGA
Organism: bacterium; assembly: GCA_030648495.1. GTDB lineage: Bacteria > Patescibacteriota > Minisyncoccia > UBA11713 > 2-01-FULL-45-33 > 2-01-FULL-45-33. Next base: position 1,822 of record JAUSHV010000006.1, on the reverse strand, counting down.
GATAACTGTTCCTAAATTAAAAACGTCAACCAATTCCCGCACTCTCGCGGAATCTTGGCCAAAATCTTTAAAAAGAGCGTCAATCATGATTAGCGCCAATTCGGCCGCGGGAATCTCTGAAAAATGCCCTTCATTGGGAGGATACTCAGCATTGATGCTAAGTCCCGTCATTTCCTCAAATTCGCGCGCTTCGTTTAAAAATTTATTTGCCGCACTCATCATTTCCGCCGCCGCCTTAGACAGATCTTCTTTAGCTACTTTGCCTGATTTCAAAAGTTTTTTCATCAGATAATTTTTAAAATTGAGCTTGCCAACCTGTTCTACTGCCGCAAAGGGAAGCCTCACAACTTTAGCCACATAAACCTGAGCCATAATTCACTTCTCAAATCTACTTTCGGTATAGCACTTCCCGAAAATTATAAAAGCCTTGACAAAAAAATAAACGCCCACGATAAATCGCGGACGTTGTCTTATTTTTTTATCTTATTTTTTTGGGCCCTCTTACAAGTGCGAGAAAAATTTCATTTCGTTGAATATTGGCTGTGCCTTCATAAATCTGAAGAGCCTTGGCATCACGCAGGCGCTTTTCCGTTCCGTTTTCTTCCATATATCCTGATCCCGCACAAATACCTACTGCCTTATTCGCAACATTAAAAGCAACGTCAGCGCAATACCACTTTGCAAGAGAGGCGAGCCGCACCATTTCATTTCTATCTTTCGCGGCTTTTACGCCACGGTCAACAAAACATGCGGCCTTATATACCAAGGTTTCTGCTGTCTCAATCATGCATTCCATTTCTGAAAATTCATACTGAATTGGCTGAAACTCATTAACCTTTTTTCCGAAGCGCCGGGTTTGTTCCGCGTACTCCCAGGCATTCGCAAAAACTCCCTTCGCCAAACCCACGCCTTGAGCGCCAACAACAATCCGCGAACGCGGAAAAGTATTCAGCACCGCTAAAATTCCCGCACTCTCTGTGCCGCCAAGCAAATTATCTTTATGCACCCGGCAATCGCTTAATGAAATATCTCTTGTGTCCGAACAATGTAATCCCATCTTTCTACGGTTGGGACCCACATTAAATCCGGGCGTGCCGCGCTCTATAATAAAGCCTGCAAATCCTCGGTCATTTTTTTTGGTTTTCGCAAAAACAACACAGATATCCGCTTCTCCGCTATTGGTAATAAACTGTTTCTCTCCGTTCAAAACATAATAATCGCCGTCGCGGACAGCTTTTGTCGTCATCGCAAACGCATCAGAACCGGAACCGCTCTCGGTAATTGCGAAGGAAGCAATAGCGCCGGAGGCAATTTTTGTAAGATATTTTTCTCTTTGTTCTTCGGTCCCGTTGAGTAAAATCGGTAAGGCTCCAAGTGCGGTTGCCCCGTAAGCTGCGGATGCGCCTGCACAAACCCTGGCTATCTCTTCTGTAATTAAAACAAGGGAGATAATGCCCAATTCTGCGCCGCCGTATTTTTCGGGCAACCAAATGCCCATATATCCCAAATCCCCGATCTGTTTCAAAAAATCCCGCGGATACTGATGCTTCTGATCAAGCTCAAGCACTACCGGTTTCAGGGTTTCTTCAATAACCTTTCTAGCCTCAGTACGAATTTGTTTTTGAGTAGCGGTTAATTCAAAGTTAAGCCCGCGCCCTTCTTTTTCTTCTTCTGCCTCATCTTTTTTAAATATAGCTACGCTCTCCGTAAGTTTCTTAGCATTCGTCTCAATGTCATCCAATTTAGACATGTTTTTTTATCAATCTACCATCATTCTAAGCAGAGAATAAAAAAAGAGGCAAGTGATATGCCTCTTTTCAAA
>JAUSHV010000005.1 GCA_030648495.1 bacterium | reverse complement strand
GACAAATCTTGTAGGGGCCACATACGCCGCGTCCCAGATGATTTCGTGGATGAGTACGGAGGATTTCCTTTCCAATTTAGATAGTGATATAATACTTAGCACACGTTAATAAATAAAAAATTATGCCAGAAGATTCAGAATATTTTTCAAAAGAAGGTTTGGACAAATTAAAGTCCGAGCTGGAAAACTTAAAGACAAAAAAGCGCAAAGAAATTGCCGATCGTTTGGAATTTGCCAAAAGTCTGGGAGACTTATCCGAGAACGCGGAGTATTCTGAGGCAAAGGAAGCCCAGATGTTAAACGAATCAAAAATATCCGAATTTGAGGATATTTTGCGCCGGGCTGTCGTAGTCAAAGAGAGCGCGCAAAGAGAGAAAGTGGATATAAGCTCACAGGTTGTAATTGAGGATGAAAAAGGTGTGCAAATGACTCTTACAATCGTAGGTTCGCAGGAAGCGAGCCCGAAAGACAAAAAAATCTCCAATGAATCTCCGCTGGGACGCGCGCTTTTGGGACACAAAAAAGGCGAGACCGTAAAGTCATTCACACCGGGTGGCGAGAAAAACTACAAAATATTAGATATAATATAAAAATGGCTCTTCCCGGAGACGAAATACGCGCTAACCGCATAAAAAAACTTGGGGTTCTAAAAGATAAGAACATTAACCCTTATCCTGCGAGGGTGAGTTTTGATGTTTCTGAAATTGCCGGTGTCAGCGCGGATTTTAAAAAACTATTAAAAAAGAAAACGGGAATTGCGGGGCGAGTAATGGCCAAGCGCGGGCACGGAGCGATAATGTTTTTAGATATTTTTGACGGAACAGGAAAACTGCAAGTTTTTGCGGCGGAGGATAAACTCGGCAAAGAACAATTTCAATTATTGACCGAGACTTTAGATATCGGAGATTTCGCTGCTTTTTACGGAAAGCCTTTTTATACGAAAAAGAAAGAAGCGACCATTGAGGCGGGGCAGTGGCAAATGCTCACGAAGTCCCTTTTGCCTTTGCCCGAAAAATGGCACGGTTTGCAGGATGTGGAAGAAAAATTAAGAAAAAGATATTTAGATATTTTATTTAATGATGAAGTGAGAGATATGCTTACCAAGCGCTCGGTATTTTGGAATTCGATGCGTAAGTTTTTGTTGCAGAAAGGATTTTTGGAAGTCGAGACGCCTGTGCTGGAAGTTACGCCGGGAGGCGCTGATGCGAGGCCTTTTGTTACCCACCACAACGCGCTCGACCTGGATGTATATTTAAGGATTTCCGCCGGAGAGCTCTGGCAAAAAAGACTCATGGTCGCGGGGTTCCCGAAAACATTTGAGATAGGCAGGATTTTTAGGAATGAAGGAATGGACGCCGAACATCTACAGGATTACACGCAAATGGAGTTTTACATGGCTTACGCAGATTACGAAGAGGGAATGAAATTCGTTGAGGAAATGTACAAATATGTCATTAAAAAAACTTTCGGCACGCTCAAGTTTAAAATAAAAGGGCACGATGTTGATTTTTCGAAAAAATGGGAAAAATATGATTATATTACGACGATTAAAGAACACACAGGTATCGACGTGCGGAAAGCAGATCTGTCAGAAATGGAGGGTGCGCTGGGCAAACTTGGTATTAATTATGACAAGAGAGGATTTAATATTACGCGCGCAATTGATAATCTTTGGAAATATTGCCGGAAGAATATCGGCGGACCCGGTTTTTTGATAAATGTTCCTGTCGTCATGGAGCCTTTGGCAAAAAGAATTGAGTCAGACCGGGAATTGGTCCAACGTTTCCAGGTTATTATTGGAGGCTCGGAGAACGGTAAAGGCTTCAGCGAGCTAAACGATCCAATTGACCAGGCCGAAAGGCTGGCAGAGCAGCAGAAACTCCGTGACCAGGGCGATGAGGAAGCGCAGATGTTCGACGAAGATTTTGTGGAAGCTTTAGAATACGGTATGCCCCCGGCATGCGGCTTTGGAGTCTCCGAACGGCTCTTCGCTTTTCTCATGGACAAACCCGCCCGAGAAACACAGATATTTCCGTTAATGAAGCCGAAGCAATGAACTTGTCAACAGACGGGTGCTTGTATTTGGGCGAAAATGAAAATAAAATAGACACATGGCTCGAAAATTGAAGGCGAAGAAAGCCAAGCCAATAAATAAGAAAAAAACAAAGCAAATAGTCAAAAAAAAGGCAAAAACCGTAAAGAGGTCTGTTAAGCTTTCGCGCGTCCGCCTACCTGCGAAGCGGGTCCGGAAATCCAAAATTAAACCTAAAGCTAATTCAAAATCAAAACCAAAGAGAAGGCTCTTGAAACGGACTAAAAAGGTAATCAAAAAAAGAGCAACTAAAATTGCCCTCGCCAAGCACCGCAAAAATCCGATAATTTCACCGAAAACTGAAAACGATTGGGAATCCTGGCAGACATTCAATCCGGGAGTCATCAAGCTGGATAAAAAAGTGCATGCGCTTTATCGTTCCATCGGCAAAGATGGATTGTCGCGCCTCGGATACGCGTCATCCGGTGACGGTTTTAAGATTGATGACCGTTCGGAAATTCCGGTTTATGAACACAAAGTAGGACCAAGAGTTGCGGGTGCATGGTATCCTTCGGGCGGCAGCTGGGGCGGTGCGGAAGACCCGCGCATTGTGCGGGTTGGAGATGAAAACAAATTATATATGACTTATACGGTTTGCGACGGAGATATCCGAGTCGGCCTTACTTCTATTTCTGTTGCAGATTTTTTGCAAAAGAAATGGAACTGGAAAGAGCCTGTTACAATTTCCCCTCCGGGAGAAGTTCACAAGAATTGGGTAATATTTCCCGAGCGTATTAACGGCAAGTACGCGGTATTGCACAGCATCAATCCCGTTGTTTCAGTTTCTTATTTTGATAACTTGGATTTTGACGGAAAAACTTTTATAAAAAGCGGACATGGAGGAGGAAAGCGCGGCGCAGGCTGGGACCTGTGGGTGCGTGGAGTAGGGCCCGTTCCTATAAAAACTAAATACGGATGGCTGGTTCTTTACCATGCGATGGACAAAGACTGGTCAAAATATAAAGTCGGGGCAATGCTTCTTGATATCAATGACCCGTCAAAAATATTGGCTCGCGCCGGAAAACCAATTTTGGAGCCGTCGGAACACTACGAGAACCATGGTTACAAAGGTGGCGTTGTCTATGCATCGGGCGCGGTTGTAAAAGACGGCAAACTGCTTGTATATTACGGAGGGGCGGACAGCGTTGTTTGCGTCGCGCATGCGGATTTTGAAAAGTTTGTCGACGCATTGCGCCTTCACAAAGAGCCCAAACCAAAGCGCGGAACCGCTTAATCAGATGCTGGCTCGTAGGTCCGCTCATAATCCGATATTAAAACCTGATATCAGTAAGTCCTGGGAATCCGAGGCTGTTTTTAACGGATGCCCCGTAAAAAAAGACGGGAAAGTCCACCTGCTTTACAGAGCAATGTCTGCCCCGCATTTTCACGCGCTTGCCGAAACAAATCTTTCTATATCAACCATCGGCATCGCCGATTCCAAAGACGGCGAGCATTTTTCCAACAGGCGGATATATATTGAGCCTTCCGAAGAATGGGATATGTTCGGTTGCGAGGACCCGCGTGTCACGAAGCTTGGAAATAAATATTACACGTTTTACACCGCGCTTTCTCTTTATCCGTTCAGAGCAGAAGGAATTAAAGTGGGAGTGGCAATTTCTAAAGATCTCAAAACTCCGGTGGAAAAACATCCGGTTACGCCCTTTAATGCCAAGGCTTTCACTCTTTTCCCCGAAAAAATTGGGGGAAAAATATGGGCGGCGCTGACGGTAAACACCGACAAGGCTCCGGCGCATATTTGCTGGGCTTCTTTTGATAAAGAAGAAGATATCTGGAATAAAGAGAAGTGGGAGGAATGGTATAAAAATTTTGAAAAATATTCATACGGTCTTCAGCGCCGTCCGCAGGATCACATTGAAGTCGGTGCGCCTCCCTTTAAAACAAAAAAAGGCTGGGTGCTTTTGTATTCCTATATCAGAAATTACGGCTCACCAAACCAAGTCTTTGGCGTGGAAGCTATTTTGCTTGATCCAAAAGACCCGTCAAAAATAAATTGCAAAATCAGCACTCCGATTATTGTTCCTGAAGAATATTACGAAAAGAGCGGAATGGTTCCGAATATCGTTTTTCCTTCCGGCGTCATCGTAAAAAATGACAATATAAATCTTTATTATGGAGCTGCGGATGTTTCCTGCTGTTTGGCGGTTATTTCCTTAAAAAAACTGGAGCGCAGATTTTTATGCGGAGTAAAGCCGATATATAAATTGTGGCAAAATGAAAAAGAAATTTTGAGGAGCGTAAAAGAGCACTCGTGGGAATCACGCGCGGTTTTTAACCCCGCATCCATTTATCTCGGAGATAAAATGCATTTAATATATCGCGCGTTTTCCGAAGACAATACTTCCACAATGGGTTACGCCTCAAGCAAGAACGGAATAGATATCGATTACCGCGCGCCGGATCCGGTTTACGTGCCTAGGGAAACATTTGAACAAAAATCGGAGGCAGGCAGATTTTCAGGATGTGAGGACCCGCGACTGACAAAAATAGGGAATCGTATTTATATGTGCTACACAGCTTACAACGGAGGCGGGCCTCCGAGGATTGCCCTTACTTCCATCAGCGACGAAGATTTTTTGGCGCAAAAATGGGATTGGAAGAAACCGGTTTTAATTTCAGCACCCGGAATTGATAACAAGGATGCCTGTATTTTCCCGGAAAAAATAAACGGGAAATACGTGATAATTCACCGGTTGAACGGCGTCATGGATCTTTCTTACAGTAAAACTTTGGATTTTGACGGAAATACCTGGCTGGAAGAAGAACGCTGGGTTTTCCCGAGACAGGGAATGTGGGATTCAAAAAAAGTCGGAATTTCCGCTCCGCCGATCAGAACAAAAAAAGGCTGGCTGGTTTTGTATCACGGCGTTTCAGATGAAGGAATTTACCGCGTGGGTGCGTTGCTCACAAAACTGGATGATCCCACAAAAATTATCGCGCGCACCGACGAGGCCATTTTTGAGCCGCGCGAGAAATTTGAATTGGAAGGACAAGTGCCTAATGTTGTTTTTCCGTGCGGGGCGAGCATCGTCGGCGATACGCTTTTTATGTACTACGGTGGAGCCGACCAATCCGTCGGCGTGGCCACCATCCCAACAAACAAACTGATGGCACTTTTGGAGAAGTTTAGATACTAGGCATCTGCTAAAAAATATTTCATCCTCTATTCATCCCGCTGTAGTTAAGTTTTAGCGGGCTAATTTTTATTTAAAGGAGGAATTGAAATTATGGCAGGAGATTCTTTGCCTTTTTCGGGGAGGCCGTTAGCGCAGGTAGTTAAGAGTGCGCGAGAGAGAAAAAATATGACACAGGCGGGGCTTGCGAGAAGATGCAACACGGCCCAGATAGCAATATCTAAGATTGAAGCGGACGAAGGCGCGCCAAAGTTGGAATTGACGAGACGAATAGCGAAATTACTCGGCTTAAATGAGTCCGAATTACTGCGCTTGGCGAAAAGAACGCATGATATGCAGATACATAAAACATTTGTTAAAGCTCTGAGTGAAAAACCGGTTAAAGGAGAGTTGGAAGGCTTCGCCGCATTGATGGAGTTGCCTAGAGACATAAGGCAGCGCATTATCGCATCCGCCATACATAAAGATTACCGGGCCAAACTGGAAATAGTAAAAAAATAGCCGTGATATGCGTGCACCGCGAAGCCCTTTTTGATACAAACAGGGCGGAGTGGTGTGAATAACTCAAAAGCCAAGCACAAACTTCTCAAAAACCCTTGAAATACAAGGGTTTTTTCTTTTGCGGAATTAAGGTCAAATTAGCATGTTTCACTTGAGGGAGTTTCATAAGTGGGATATACTGAAAGAGTAGTGGGATGAAGTGGATAAAGTTGTGGACAAAGTGGATAACTCTTATAAACAAGGCTAAAACGTTAATAAAAAATGCTAATAGGGGAGTATCTACACACAATAGACGGCAAGAACCGGATTTCAGTACCTTCAAAATTTCGCAAGGAACTGGGTAAGACGGTAGTTGTTACGCGTGGACTCGACAAATGCCTTTTTCTTTACACTGTTGCCGAATGGAAAATACTTGCTGAAAAATTGGCAAAATTGCCGTGGGGAAAAGCGGATACCAGAAGCTTTGTGCGCACAATGATTGCCGGAGCGACTGATGTTGAGATAGATGCTCTGGGAAGAATTTTGCTTCCGGACTATTTGAAGGTTTATGGGCACCTTAAAGAAGCCGCGATGGTTGTGGGGCTTTATAACCGCGTTGAGATTTGGTCTCCGGAATTGTGGCAGGCATACAGTAGGAACGCCTCGGACAATGTTGAGAAG
>JAUSHV010000064.1 GCA_030648495.1 bacterium | reverse complement strand
CTAGGGCTTCTTTTGAATGACGCTCATCAAAGGCTGCCAGATTAAGACTTGAAAAACATGCCAAATTGTATAGAAAGGAACGGATAAATAATTATTCCAGACATTGGCAACCCCGTTCCAGACAAATCCCAGATTGTCTTTCAAAAGCGGATTGGAAAATAACGAGCTTAAAGAGACTCCCAGAAGGCTTAAAATAATAACCAAAAGCACCACGATGATGATTATTTGTATAAAACCTTGTTTTTTGTTTTGCATGTTCATTTTTTATATATAAAGCATTGGATCTAAATAGCCTCCATAAGGTAAAACTCCACATACCCGGCTAGGCTTAAATTGGACAGTGCGCGCGTCATAAACCGTAAAATGAAGGTGCGGGCCTGTAGTATAACCGGTATTTCCACTACTTGCTATTATAGCACCTCTCGAAACGGCTTGCCCCTTGACCACTTTTATCAACGAAAGATGTGCATAGAGAGTCGCAAGTTTATTGGGATGCTCTATTAATATCCATTTTCCGTAAGAACCTTTGTAACAAGCAATATCCGCGTCCCCCGTTGCCTTTATAAGGCCGGCTTCAGCTGTCAAGACCGGAGTTCCGATTTGTGCAGAAAAGTCTATGCCGTTGTGAAAGCCGTTGGCATAAACATCTGTAATCTTGGCGAAAGCAGTGTTACCGAAAAGCTGGGTAATATTTGCTCCGGCTATAGGCCTTAATAAAACTCCACTACCGAAAGACGGTAACGAAGAGAGATCAACGAGTTTTACCAATTGCGATTCAATTGCGCGGATCTCAGCATAAATTTCGGCACGCTTCGCTTCCCTGTCCTTTAATAATTTTTGGTAAGCGGCTTCTTGATTTTTAGTTTGTGTAAGTAAATTTGATTTTTCGTTTTTCCCCTGCGTCTCAATCTGCTTTTGGTCTACCAAGTCTCCTTTTAAATTTTTCAGGTCCTTATTCGCGTTCTCGGCCGCTGATTTTTGCGTTTGTAGCTTTACTCTTATCTTTATTAGCTCATTATAATTTTGGCGCATTTTCCCATTTAATAAATTAATGTTGTCTAATTCCGTAAAAAAATCGGATAATGTGCCGTATTTCAGAAACGTTTCCAAAATTGTATCTTCTTCCGCCCGGCTGAGGCCCGCTAAAATTTCTCCCATCGCGCGCTGGCGGTCGTGCATTGAAAATTCAGCCTCTCCTATGCCATTTTTGAGCTCTATTATCTCCAGCTCTTTTTTTGATATTTTTTTTGTTGTAAGAGCAATCTGGGAATTCAAAACCTTTATCTGATTATTCAGCACGGCTATGGCAGTTTTAAGAGTCTTGGCGTTGGCCTGGGTCTCACTGATAGACCCTTGGAATTGTTTAATCTCGTCTTCCAGCTTCTGAATTTCGATATTTTTATCGGCGATTTGCTTCTTTAATTCGTCAGCCGTCGCGCCAAAAGCCGGCGCGTTGAAACCCGCCAATAATAAGAAAAATAAACCTAAAACAGCGACTTTAACATTCTGCCTCATTAGCTTTATTTTAGCATAAAAAATAGGCGCCCCGTAGAGCGCCTGCGCAGAAGCCCGCCTATTTCAAAAACCCATGCCATTCATAACCGAAGCAAAGAACTCATTTAGTGCCTCAAAGGGAATATCTTTTGCATTCTTAATCTCAAGGCGGATACCTGGAGCTAAGAAAATTTGCGCTGATGTACCGCTATTATCTTTTAATCCTGCCACTTCCTCGAGCTCTTTGCGAAAAACCTCTTCCAAATTATCCCAGTTCCGATCCATATAGTTTTTGGCTTCTACCAACCCAAATGCGATGACTTCTCGGATGATTTTAACGGCGTCCACCCTGCTTGGGATGGCACGCGCAATACGAATCCGTTCGCAGTATTCAGCGATAGTCTCTTTGTTCAGTTCGATCGAGTACATGATTTTTTCTCCCTTCTTTTGATTTAAATTTTATCCGGATCCACGCCGAGATCTTCTAGCTCTGTGCGCTGGATAAAAATTGGCCGTTTGCCGATCAAAATCTTTCCATCAGAGTCATAAGCGGCCTTGCCTGGTCTTGCGGTTTTCCATCCGGTGCGTTCAGTTAATAGATGATCCGGAATTGATTCATCTGCATTGGTTATAAATACTTCCCCTGCTCGTAATTCTGGATGGTTTTTATTCTTGCTGTTCTTTTTCATCTCGATCTCCTTTTTGGCTGTTTTTGAACTGAATTGTATGACAAATAAGCTTACTAATCTAGTTTTAATTATACTCCTTTTAAACTAGCTTGTCAATAGCGGTTTCGAGCCTAGAAATAGAGGCGTTTTTGCCTAAAATATGCATAATATCAAACGGCCCCGGAGAAGCCTTTTTACCCGATAAAGCAACGCGAAGAGGCCATAGCAACTCTCCCCTATCTTTGCCTGCTTTTTCTAAAAATATTTTTTCCAGATTTTCTTTGGTCATGCCGTTCTCGTCAACCGACTGCAAAATTTCTTTTGCGGTCTCCAAGGAAGATTTTATTTGATTATTATTCATTTGTTTCCATTTCAATAAAGCAACATCATATTCAGGTTCTTTAAAAAAATAATCAGTTTTCTCCGGTAGTTCGGAAAGTTTTTTGAGCCTGGGTTGCTCCAATGTAATTATTTTTTCTAAATCTAAATCGTGCCTTACATCCACTTGGTTGTCGGACAACCAAGTTGCTAAATATGGCGTTGCGAGCCGTGAGAGTTCTTTAGATGATTTGTGGCGAATATACTCCCCGTTCATCCAGTCAAGTTTTGTAATATCAAAAATCGCTCCGGCTTTTTGCACGCGCTCTAAAGAAAAATTTTTAATTAGTTCTTCTTTAGAAAAAATTTCCTGTTCTCCTTCCGCCTTTCCTGTGTCAGGAAGGTGCCAGCCCAAAATCGCCATAAAATTAAAAAGCGCTTCCGGAAGATAACCGCCATTTTTGTATTCTGTAAGCGATGTAGCTCCGTGCCTTTTTGAAAGTTTCGATTTATCTGAGCCCAAAATCAAAGGAAGATGCGCAAAAATCGGGCGCGCAAACCCCAATGCGTCTTCCAGCAAAATTTGTTTAGGTGTATTTGAAATATGATCTTCTCCGCGAATAACATGAGTTATTTCCATCTCTTGGTCATCAACTACTACGGCGAAATTATACAGCGGAGTGCGCAAATCCTTAGCCAGAGAAAAATCTCCTAAAAGCTGAGGGTCAAATGACAGCTCTCCGCGTATCTCATCCGAGAATTTTATTTTTTCGGACGTATTATTCTTGAACCGGATGAGTCCTGATTTCAATTTTGAATCTCTGGCGTCGCAAACATGTCGCGGAGATTCTTTATCCCAAAGCTGGCTTTTTCTTTCACGCTCCAATTCTTCTCCGGAATGCGGGCAATAAAACGTCTTTCCCTCATCAAGAAGTTTCCGAATATATTTCTCATAAGTATCTATTCTTTCCGATTGCCGCGTTATCTCGCCGTCCCATTCAATGCCGAGCCATTTAAGCCCGACGATTATATCTTCTTCGAAGCGCTTTTCCGAACGTTCGATATCCGTGTCTTCAATACGTAAAACAAATTCTCCGCCCATGTGCCGCGAATAAAGAAAATTAAAAATAGTCGTCCTGGCGGTGCCCACATGTAGAAACCCCGTGGGAGACGGCGCCATTCGTGTTTTAACCCGCATTTTCGTGTAGGCCCATTTTTATTAATTCGCCTGCTATTTTTTCAGCGGCATCCAATCGCGAAAACGCCTGCGCGGCACGTTGCATTTTAGCAATACGCTCTTTATCGGCCAATATCTTATCTATCTGCGCCAAAAGCAGGTGCGGCGCGAGGTTGGTCTCTTCAATAATTTCGCAGGCACCAAAGCGCGCGTAGGCGTAAGCATTTTCTCTTTGGTGGTCCTGTGCTGAGCCGGGAAGAGGTATTAGTATAGAAGGTATCCCCCACACAGACATCTCAAATATTGAGCCCGCGCCTGCGCGCGAAATGATTAACGAGGCGGTTTTAGACGCATTACGCATCTCGCCTTCTTCAAAAAAAGCATATGGATGGTAGCGTTGATTGAAAGGATTTTTTTCGAGTATGATACCGGCTCTCCCGGATATATCGGTAAAATTGGCTTTGCCGGTTTGATGGATTATCTGATAATGCGGAAGAGCGTCGGGGAGCATATCAACAATGGTTTCGTTTATACGTTGTGAACCCTGCGAGCCTCCGAGAATCAAAAGTACGGGAGGCGCATGCTCGCCTTCCTCAAGCTTGAAATAATCCGTTGCTTCAAGAAGGTTCCCGCCGATTATTTGCGGGCGGATAGGATTTCCGACAAGCGCCGCATTTTTCCCTTCGAAATATTTCAAACTTTCTTCAAATGAAACGCCTATCCTGGAAACCCATTTCCCGGCCCATTGATTGACGACTCCGGGAACGGTATCCGACTCATGGATCATGACCGGAATATTTAAGATTCTCGCCGCGGCAAGTACAGGGAAACTTGCATAGCCCCCTTTTGAAAAAATTACGTCCGGCACCAAAAAATACATCCGCCAAAAAGCCATAACCAGACCCGTCAATGTTTTTATGGAGTCTACAAAGTATTTTAAAGAAAAATATCGGCGCATTTTGCCGGCGGGAATTAATATGAATTTGATGCGCTCCTCCATCAAAATATCCTGATCAATCGGATTGTCAGACATCAAATAAAGATCCACGCGCGCGATGTTTTCCTCTTCGGCAATCTTTCTGATAGCGCGGGCTACGGCAATGAGTGGGTAGAAATGTCCGCCGGAACCTCCGCCGGCAAATAATATTTTCATTTAAGTTTTTTGTTTAGAAATATTAAAAATTACGCCGACTTCCATAAGTGTTATCATCATAGCTGACCCGCCGTAACTTACAAAAGACAATGGTATTCCGGTAAGCGGCATCAGCCCAATTATTGCCGATATGTTTATAATGGCCTGGAACACGATTAAAAAAAGAAGTCCCGCTCCTAAATATTTGCCAAAAGAGTCGGGGGCCGTCTTTGTTATCTTAATGCCTCTTACAAAAAAGAGCAAAAACAAAGTGAGAAGCGCAATGCTCCCTAAAAAACCCATCTCTTCCGCAAAAATAGCAAAAATAGAATCCCCTATCGGCTCGGGCAGATAACTGAATTTTTGGCGACTCATGCCGAAGCCTCTTCCGAAAAGACCTCCTGAACCGGTAGCAATAAGTGCTTGGTTTATCTGATACCCGGAACCTTGAATGTTTGTTTCAGGGCTTAAAAAAGTTGTAAGACGTTCCATTCTATACGGCTCAATCAATATCAAAAGCGCAAGTATTACCGCGCCGACTCCGGCCAATACTCCAAGCTGCTTCATTGCTCCTCCGCTTAAAAAATATAACGCGAAAATCGAAACTATCAAAACTCCCAAAGTCCCGATATCCGGCTGCATAACCAAAAATGAAGCAATGAACCCTGTCATTATCGCGAATGGAAGCAGACCAAATTTAAAAGACTTAAGTTCTTTGGTTTTCGTTTCAAACCATGCCGACAAATAAACTATAAAAGCAAATTTTAGAAATTCGGACGGTTGAAACGTAATGGAACCCAGCGCTATCCAACGCTGCGCTCCGCCGTGATACACGCCGATCTTTGGCACGAAAACCAAGAACATCATAAAAATACCGACGAGTAAAAGCGGCAAAGCGTAACTCCTCAAATATTTGTAAGGTATACGAAGAGCCAAATAAAAAAGAATCAGTCCCGGAACGAGTCCGAATATTATTTGATGGAATAAATAATAATAAGACTGTCCAAAGCGGTCTGCGGAAACAAAGAGCGATGCCGAAGCTAGAATAAAAAGCCCGAAGATTATGATTGCGGATGTAAGCATGAAAAAAATCTGGTCGTAATCTCTGATGCGCATATTAAGCTTTTTTTCTCAAAACCGTGCCGTTTCTGGCAAAGCGAACTCCAAGAGCCCCATCGTCAGCCTTTGCAAGCTGGCCATTCACCAAAACATATCGGAGGCCCTCGGCAAAACGGAATGGATTTTTATAAGTAGCGCGGTCCCTGAAGCCTTCCGTGTCAAATACGGCGATATCGGCGAGAAAATTCTTACGTATCAGTCCGCGGTCCGTGAGTCCCAAAATTTTCGCGGGAAGTTGTGTCATTTTGTGAATAGCTTCCTCATGGCTCAACCCTGCTTTTGGGGCAATCTTATTCCAGAACCGAGGGAACGCGCCGAAAGACCGCGGATGCACCAAATCGCCCAATTTTTTAAAATCTAAATCGTAGCCTGCTCCGTCGGAAGCCAGCATGGATTCTTTGTAGCGCGCCGCAAAAATAATATTTTTCGGGGATATCGTTTTACCCAGAAAAGTTATGTTCAAATCATTTATTTTGAGTATTTCTATAATAACGGCCTCCGGGGACATTGAAACGTGTGAAGCGATATCTGTTAAAGTTTTACCGACAATTTTTTTATCGTTTTTTGCGGAAACTATCAGAATACGCTCCGGATGCAGTGTTTGCTGCTGGAGACTGGCGATAATTTGCTCCGATGTATTTTTGTCGAAAAGCCTTTTTAATACAGTTTCGTCGTCGCCTTCCCTGGCCCAGGCCGGCAGAATATTTAAAAGCATGGAGCCTGCGCTGGCATACGGAAAAAAATCAAAATATATTTCAACTCCGTCTTCCCTTGCAGTGCTGATAATTTTTATAGCTTTTGCAAAATCCTTCCATGCTCCTTTTCCTAAAACTTTAAAATGCGAAACAACCGTGCGTACGCGACTCCGCCTCGCGAAATCAACAACTGAAACTAACGAAGGCAGGAAGTTTTTCCCTTCATCCTGAAGATGTATCTTGTACAGCCCGTCGGATGATTTTACAATCTCCAAAAGCTTCAAAGTTTCGGCTGAAAGATATTGGCCTTCGGTAGTGAAAGAGAAATTACTTGAAAGTCCCCAGGCGCCGCCCTGCATTGCGGCTTCAAGAAGCAATGCCATTTCGTCCGTATTATTAACACTTCTTTGTAATGCATTTTGGCCGATGAGTGTCGCGACATTGAGGCCGGGCCGGAGCTCGGACAACGCGTCATAATATTCTGCCGTGGAATTCCAATCGGTATTTATTTGCGCCTCTGCAAGCCAGCGATCAAGCCCCTCCATGCTGTCTTTTTTTACGATCGGCGCCAAAGATTCCCCGCAATTCCCAAAAAGCGCCGTGGTTACTCCCTGAGCCAGCATGCTTTCCTGCGCGGGATTTGAAAAAATAGTTCCGTATGTGTCGGAATGACTGGTTAAATCAATGAAGCCGGGCGAAATATATTTTCCGGTTGCGTCAATAATCTTTGCTGCGGTCGCTCTTTCTAGATTGCCTATGTCGCTAATATGGTTTCCTGTAATCGCAACATCAGCTTTTCTTGCAGGCTCCCCCGTCCCATCAATAACCGTCCCATTTTTTATCAATATTGAATAAGCCATTAAGCTTATTATAGCTTAATGGCTGATGAGTTGCACTATCATTCCGAACGCGGCGAAAACAGTGGAAAATATCCAAAAGCGCATGGTTACTTTGGTAGAAGGCCAACCCATGGCTTCAAATTGATGATGAATAGGGGCAACCGAAAACGCTTTACGCCCCAAAAATCTCTTTGAGGAAAGCTGAATGATGACTGAGAGCGATTCGATAACAAGAGGCAGCGCAATCAGCGGAAGAACTGCAACTGCATCTGTCAGAAAGGCCACTGCCGCGAGAGTTGTAGTAAGCCCCATCATCCCCGTTTCTGACATATAAAAACGCGCAGGCGGAATATTGAACCATAAAAAGGCCAATATTGAGCCTGCGATAACTGCGCAAAAGGCTGCAATGTCTATTTGATTTTGAAAAAAAGCTATTCCCGCGTAAGCTGCGAAAATATTTGCAAACACCCCTCCCGAGAGTCCGTCGAGACCGTCTATAACCCCGCCGGAAAAAACTGCAAGTGTTACTAAAATATAAAATATCGGAAACAGCCAGCCTAAATTAAATTGACCGGCACCCGGAATAAAAATTGCGGACATATCCAGTTTAAAATAAAACCAAAAAGCTCCCAGAGCCGCAATTAGCGTTATCAAAAGAATTCTCCGCGTCGCAGTGAGTCCCCCGCCGCTATATTTTCCTTTTTCTGAAACAACAAAAATATCATCTATCAAACCTACCAGCGAACCAGCAATCATTATCCCTAAAGGCACCCATGTTTGCGTGCGCGAAAGAAAATTGAATTTTAGAAAAAAAGGATTGTCGCTCACAATTGAAATGAGCCAAAATAAAAGCGCGACTATTAAGGTCGTAGCCCAAATTAAAATTCCACCCATCCGCGGAGTTTTTTTGACCTCATCATTGTGGAGCTTGTTTGAGATGGTCGCCTCCCGGCCGTCGATGGTTATTCTGACACTAGATTTTTTCCAAAGTTTGTATTTATAAAGATAATGGGAAAGAAGCGGCGTCAGCACTATCCCTAAAAAAAACGCGACACCTCCAAGACCCAAAACTTTGTAGACGTTTAAAATTAAATCTGACTGCATAAAAATAGTTTAGCAGTTTTGCGTAACTCCCCCAACCCCCTCTTATCCTAAGAGGGGGAATTATATTTTTCTCTTTTTCCCCTTAAGGTAAGGGGGATTAAGGGGGTTATGAAAACAAAAAACAGCCGGTTCCTGCGGGTACTCATTTTTGAGCCTCCGCAGAAACCGACTGACGCAATTGCCGTCTCGCAGTTAATACTGCGTTGACGGCTAAGGAAGTCGTTATGCCGTATTGTTTAAGTTCTTCTACGACTTCTTTAACGTTCTTGCCGTCTGTTATGTACATTTTGACCAGCTCGAACATTTCGCAGTCGATTTCTCCGACCTTAGAGACGCCCAAATAAATCTCAACTTTCTCACTCATCGTTTTCTCCTTTTTGTTGATGGGGAGCTATTTTCGCTCCCCTCCTAGAAAGAACCCAAAATATTGTAAGAGCACTACAAAATTTATAAGTGCTCCTGCCGCGTCCGGTACATAGAGATACACTGCTCCCGAGAATGCTTTGTTAAAAGAAAAGACCGCTCGCGCAATAAATATGGAAACCGCCAAAATGATCACCCAAATATCCATGCCACATTTGCCATCGCGGTAATTTTTTTTAATCTGCCGCGGAATGGCATAGAAAATCATTACTAACGATAAACTGGACACAATCATCCCTTGAAAATCCATTTGCGATCCTTTCCACCTTTCGGCTTTAAATTTTGGAAACTGTTGATTTTTAGGAACTCTAGTCCAATTATAGCACTATTTTAATGGTAAGTCAATGGGTAAAATGACCTTATTTTATAGGGGGAATTTAAGGGGTTTATGAAATAAAAAAAAGCCGGCTCCTGCTTCGATTCTCGTTTCCGAGAATCTCCGCA
>JAUSHV010000061.1 GCA_030648495.1 bacterium | reverse complement strand
AGAACAATTGCCTTATTATTATTGTCCAATCCAAGTCCGGCATATTCTACCAGATTTATGGCTGCAAGTTCATGTTGTTTATTTAACTGTCTTTCGCTTTGGGTAACGTTTTTCTCCCTCAAAAGAGAGTTATCGTATTCTTTTTCATCGAAAATACCTCCGGATTCCAAGTATTTTTGATATGGTGTTTTTCCTTCTTGATTTTCGCGCATGTTGTTGCCCTTTTTATAATATATAATACTTACCGAATCATAGCGCAGTTTTCTATTATTGGCAAATGGGGTTTTTTATACTATTATCTAAAAATGGAATTACACGGACACGATACTGATGGGCAAATCTTTTTTTACGAACACGAGTTTTATTGTTTTTCTAATTTTTCTGCTTTTATGGTTGATTGGAAAGGCAAATCGTATTCCACATCGGAGCATACATATCATTCGGAAAAATTTGATGACGAAAATTTGAAAGAACAAATTAGAAATGCCCGCTCGGCGCACGACGCGCTCAAGCTTACCGAAGCAAATAAAGATAAATATAGGAGCAATTGGGATGATGTTAAGGTATCGGTTATGAAAGAAATTTTGCGTGCAAAGCTAGCCCAGCATCCGTATATTAAGAAAAAACTTTTGGCATCAGGCGTGAGGACGCTTATTGAAGATTCGTGGCGCGATTCGTATTGGGGTTGGGGACCGAATAAGAACGGCGAAAATCATCTCGGCAAGCTTTGGATGGAGCTGAGAGAGGAATTTAGGAATATCAAAAAAACAAAATAGTACACATACTATATATATGATTTTAACAACTCACGCGATTGTCGGAGCGGCGGCGGCGAAATTATTTCCCCAGCATTATGTCCTTGCTTTCTTGGCCGGCTTTATTTCGCATTTTTTTATAGACGCCATTCCACATTGGGATTATAAGCTGCGCTCTTTTAAGCTTGATGTAGAAAATCCGTTGAACAGCGATATGATTTTCGGTTTGAATTTTATTCTGGACCTTTTGGATATAGGATTTGATTTTTTTCTTGCACTCTTTTTGCCATTTTTAATATTCGGCTCCGCTCAACTTCCGCAATTATTAATTGTGCTTTGCGGTCTTTTGGGAGGCATTTTACCGGACGCTTTGCAGTTTGTATATTTTAAATTCCGTCACGAACCGCTTGTCTCACTCCAAAAATTCCACGGATGGATTCATACAGACATAAGGCTCAAGAGCTGGAAGTGGGGAATGTTCACGCAATTTGTTCTTGTTGCGTTTGTTGTTTGGGTTTCAATAAAAATTTCATTTTAAGAGTTTATTGACAAGCAGCCGCCTCATCTGCTTAACTTAGCGGAGTTTCGAACTTTGACTTGAGGAGGTGTGTATATGGCGGAATTAAATCCGGATAAGTGGCTTGGAAGGCTAAAGCATTTTCTATCGGCAAGAGACTTGTCCATGAGCAGTTTGATTAATTTGATGAAGAAGACTCTTGAAATTAAGAATTTTATTAGGAAGCCTAAAGGACCGGAACTTCTTCTCCTTGCTTGCAAAGGGAAGCAAATGGTCAATATTTTTTTTCAAGATTCTACGCGTACGCGTAGTTCCAGCAGTTCCGCTGCCGCGAGTCTGGGAATGTTCGTGGACAATATTTTCGGAAGCATGGTAGATGGCGAATATCGGCTGGCATATACTTCGCTTTACTCGAAGGGGGCCGCTTTTTTGGATGAGATGATGACATATGACGCGTATTTTGATTTGATTAATATTCGCGCGCACAAAGTCGGCATGGCTGAAGAAATTGCCCGGGAAATTGACAGGCGCGGATATGACGGGCATGTTATCAATTCTGCCGACGGCGAAAAAGGCGAGGGCGAACACCCGACCCAGGCACTGGCAAACGTTTATACTTTTTTCGGGGGTTTTGGAATTGACATCGAAAAGGATTGGGCAAGACTACCTAAATATTCCGTGGCTTTCATAAATGATTGCAGAAACAGAGTTGTCAGGTCTGACTCGCTTTTGATGGGCAAAGCGCTTGGGATGGAATTGAAATATTGTTGTGTGCCCGGACTTGAACCGGACGAACTGCTCCAAAATGAGTTAAGGTCAGCCGGAGTAAGGTTTTCTATCCATTATAAGCTTCAGCCAGCAAATGTAGCGAGTATATCAAGGATTCCGGAAGACTGGCTTGGAAAAGAGCGAACCGAAGAAATATTAAAATCCGGTCAAAACTTTTCCGTGACCAGACGGACTGCGGACGAATTCGGTTATGCCGGGGTAATGCATGCGTTCCCTCGTTTTGAGCTAGGGAACGAGCTTCCATCCAGGCAGGCCGTGGGTGAATTAAGTTTGGATGACGATAATCGCGCATGGTATTGGAAACAGATAAGAAACGGCAAATTCGTGCGTATGGCAGTAATTCTTTCGCTCCTGAATCCCACATTGGAACTTGAAAATCTGAAGCTGCAAGAATTGGACGGTAGTTATAATTGTCAGTGTGGACACTGTGGAAGACTTTTTAGCCCGATTGCCGGATGGGGAAGCTTGAAGGCTGAGAGATACAGGCAATTGCCTCTATTGCCGTTTTGTGACAGATGCGCAAAAAATCATAATAAAAAAACATAAACTAAAAATAAAAAATAACCCCGTCCACGACGCTTAAGTCGGGACGGGTTTTTATTTATACTTAGGATTTTTTTCTTTAATCCTGGATTTTTTATTTACGTATCTCGCAAGCACGAAAAGGAGGCTCGAGAGGCGGTTGAGGTAAGCTAAATTCCACTCGGGGTTTCCAAATGTTGGAAACCGAGCTTCCAACACTTTTCTTTCCGCTCTGCGGGCAAGAGTGCGGGCGTAGTCTAAATGCGCCGAAAGCGGAGAACCGCCGGAAAGAGTAAATTTTGTGATAACTCCTACCGCATCACCGAAATTATCGGTTGTTTTTTCAAGAATTTCTAATTTTTTCCGACCGATGGGTTTTACTTTCGCGTCTCCTAGCTCCGCCTGTAAAATAAATAAATTTTCTTGAACCTCTTTAAGCGTGTTTTTAATATTTTTATCGTGCGCCAAAGACACGCAAATTCCCAAATAAGAATTTAGCTCGTCTAACGCCCCCAAAGCTTCAAAAACCTTATCAGTTTTAGGCAGCCTCTTGCCGGAACCGAATAGGGTTGTGGTTCCGCCGTCGCCTTTTCCTGAATAAAAACGCATAGTATAATGATAATATCATAATAATATGTTACGCGAAGAATTAAAAAAACAAACTTTAGGATATGTTGTGGGCGCCTTAGGGCTTGTGGCGGGCCTAGCCTGGAATGAGGCCATCAAGGGCTCAATAGAATACTTATTTCCTTTGGGCCAAAATAGCCTACTTGCGAAATTCGTCTATGCGCTTTTGATAACGGTAGTCGTGGTAATTTTCACAAATTACGTAATTGGGATAGGAAGCGTTGATGAGAAAAAATAAAAATTCATGAAAAAAATCCTATCTATATCGGCACTTGTTGCTGTGCTGGCAATACTGTTTTATTTTCGGGCCGACTTGCTTAAGGTTTATAAGGCATTACCCGAAATCTCAAATAATATTCCGAATGTTGTAACCGACATAAAGAAAGAAATTTCAGCGCCCGTGCCGTTGCGTTCTTCGCGTACCACGCCCGCTGTTGTTCTTACGAAAGCGGGAGTGATTGAGCGCACAAATATAGAACGCCGAAATAACGGCGGTCTACCTGCGCTTACAGGAAATACCAAACTGAATGCGGCGGCGCAGGCGAAATTGAAAGATATGTTTGCGAAGCAATATTTTGAGCATGTTTCTCCGTCGGGTGTCGGGCCGGGAGATTTGGTGGAGGCGCAAGGCTATGATTATATTCTCTCCGGAGAAAATCTCGCGCTTGGCAATTTTGCAGGAGACCAAGATTTGGTCACGGCGTGGATGAATTCGCCCGGGCACCGCGCAAATATTTTAAATAATAGATATCAGGAGATTGGGGTCGCGGTGGGTAAAGGGATGTTTGAGGGGCGGGAGACTTGGCTTGCGGTGCAGGAATTTGGTATGCCGATTTCTGCGTGCCCATCGCCGGATAAAGCGCTCAAGGTGAGTATTGATGATGAAGAAAACACGCTAACTTTTCTTAAAAATTCAGTAAACGCTCTAAAATCGGAACTGGAGGCGGGCGACCCTAAAACGCGTAAAGAATTCAGCGAATACAATCAAAAAGTAGATGAATATAATGCGCTTGCAAAACAGATAAACGAATTGATAGACGCGCTAAAAATAATGGTAAATAATTACAACGCTGAGGTCCAGGCTTTTAACATCTGCGCCGGGAATTAAAATTCAAGCAAATTAAAAACGACCTTAGCGGCCGTTTTTTGCTTTTTCCTGAAGAACGCTCAGCACTTGTTCGGCTATCATTTCAACCATTTTATTTTCTTTCATCTCGGTCGTATCCAGCAGGCGGAGCTGTTTATAATCCGGAGATAAAATATCGTAAGCTTTTTTGTACCGGTTTACCAAAGTTTCCACTGTTTTCGGATTGGTTGTTTCGCCGAGTTTTTGGGTCAGCGCAATGCGCAATTCGCGTTCCATCGCGATTTTCGGATCACAGACCATGAAATAGGCGAGATCGATTTTATTTATCCAGAAATCAGACATAAAAAAATCCTGAATATTTTGCGTTGCAAAATCCGTGAGCTTTCCTTTTTCACACCAATACATCATCCAGCAGTAAACATCGAAGATACATCTGTCGAAGATTACGATGTCGTAAAGATGTCCCGCGCTAATATCAACTAAAAGTTGGAGAGCGTAAAGTCCGGTGCGGATATTGTAGAGTGGAGTTGTGCGCTCGATGTGTCTTATTACTTCAGCGCCTTCCTGGGGACGCAGCACACGGAAGCCTTCGCGGCGCAGGAACTTATCAAGTTCGGTTATGGTGGTGGTTTTTCCCGATGAAGGGGAGCCGGTAAACTCCAGAAAGAACGGTCTCGGAATATACTTGCCGTAGCGTATATTGCTTTTGAGATATTTGAGTATTTCCTGCGCTTTTTGTTCAAATATTTTTTCTTTGTTCATGTTTCACCTCATCCGTCTATTCCGAGATATTTAAGGTCGCGGAAAAGTTCTTTGGTCAGATCAAAATATCTTTCGTTTATATCGGCCGGCTTGTTTGCGAGCGGAATTACGGAAAGCTCGTCCCAATTTCTCATGCTGCAAGGGAATGGTATATAAATATTTTCAACGAGTATGGCATTAATGGATACGCCAAATTGCATTGCAATGTAGTTGCGGTGTATGCCGTCCATTATGACGAGGCGTTTCCCGTGTCTTTCAATAATTGGAGGCAGATAACACGAGAGCGAAGATGTGCCCTCCATATCTTCTCCAAAAACAAACCAAGCGCCAAGTTCGCAGATACCGCTTGA
>JAUSHV010000055.1 GCA_030648495.1 bacterium | reverse complement strand
TTTTGCCAAGAAGACTTGCAAAGTGTTCCGCAGCTTCCATTGTGTAGATAGATCCATGCCGCTGGGGTATGATTTCAACCGCGCGCATAACTGGAACTGGGTTGAAAAAATGAAATCCAATAAGGCTTTCCGGATGTTCCAAGTCTTCGGCAAGCTGCGAAATTTTTATGGTGGATGTATTGGTTAGTATAGGGCTAGACGGTTTTGTGTATTTTTCTATTTCGGCATAAAGATTTTTTTTGAGATCTTCTTTTTCAAAAACAGCTTCGATTATCAAATCGCATTCGGGAAGCCAATGCGCCATATTCTTCGGATTGGTTTCGTACCAGGCTATTCTTGAAGCATGTTCGAGAACTTCGTGATTTGATTGAATAAGAAGTTTGTTACCGTTTTTTAAATGAAAAAGATCGAGCTTTAATTTATTGACAACATCATCATACCGCTTGGGGTTATCTAGGCCGACATCAAAGGCCACAACCAAACAATCCTTAATTTGTGCGAGAATTGTTTCTACAATTCCCATACCCATCTTGCCGGCAGCCCCGAAAACAGCAATCGTTTTTGGTTCCATTTTGCGCTCCCTCAATTTTCAAAATCTGGCTTCAATATAGTCCCGGAGTGTGATAAAGTCAACATTATATGAGCAAATATTTTTTAACTTCGGAATCGGTTACAGAGGGGCATCCTGATAAATTGGCAGACCAAATATCGGACTCGGTGCTCGACGAAATATTAAAGCAGGACGCTTATTCGCGCGTGGCGGTTGAGGTTTTGCTCACAACGGGACTTGTGATAGTTTCCGGCGAAGTTACGACTAAAGCTTATGTGGATGTGCAGGCCGTCGCGAGGAAGGTATTGAGGGATGCCGGATATGTAAAGAGCGAGTACGGAATAGATGCTGAAAGCTGCGGAACATTATCTTCTCTTCATGGGCAGTCACCGGATATTGCCCAAGGAGTCGGTAAAAAAACAGAAAAGCCCGAGCTTATAGGCGCGGGCGACCAGGGAATGATGTTCGGCTATGCCACAGATGAAACTCCGGAGCTGATGCCCTCGCCCATCGCTTTTGCGCATCGCATTACGCGTGCACTTGCTCGTGCGAGGAAATCAAAGGCACTTCCCTATCTTCGCCCTGATGGGAAATCCCAAGTAACGGTTGAGTATGAATCCGGAAAACCGAAAAGAATAGACACAATTTTAGTTTCCGCACAGCACGACCCTGATGTTTCGCAGTCCAAAATGAAAAAAGATATCATAAAAATAGTAAAAAAAGTTTTGCCTTTAAGAATGCTTGATAAAAAAACAAAATTTTTGGTAAATCCGACCGGACGATTTGTCATCGGCGGGCCACAGGGAGATACGGGGCTTACCGGAAGAAAAATAATCGTTGATACATATGGAGGTGTTGGTTCGCACGGCGGAGGGGCGTTTTCAGGTAAAGACCCGACGAAGGTGGACCGCTCGGCTTCATATTATGCGCGGTATGTTGCAAAAAATATTGTAGCTTCGGGAATCGCCAAAAAAGCTGAAGTGAGGGTTGCTTATGCGATAGGCGTGCCGAAGCCATTAATGCTTCATATTGACGCGGTAGATTCGCGGGTTTCAAAAGAAGCGCTTCACCGTGCTGTAAACAAGATTTTTGATTTCCGTCCGGGAATGATAATCAAACATCTAAATCTCCGTCGTCCAATCTATAAACAAACCGCCTCCTATGGACACTTCGGTAGAACAGATTTAGATTTGCCGTGGGAGCGTACCGACAAAGCCGCGGCGTTGAGGAAATTGTTGAAGTAATGCTATGGCAGAAAATTTTTTAGAAGAGAAAATATCAGTTCGTGAAAAAATATCGCGCACAACAGACCGTCCATTGGAATTTTATAGACAATTTTTAAATATAAATCCGGAATATTACGACAGCAAAAGCATTTTAAATATCGGGGCCGGCAGATCAGATTTAGCTCAGGAACTTAAAGAAAAGAATATCGAACCGAGACTTTTAGTAAATCTGGATTTGGCATATAAAAATGTAGGAGAAAGCGTTGGTCCATTAAGCTATCTCATTGGTAAGTCGTTTAATGGAGAGGATGTGCCGAAAGAAGGTGTGGCAGGAGACATGAAAATACTTCCCTTTAAAGACCAATCAATGGATTCAATATTTTTTCTATGGTCTTTAGGTTGGCTTAAAGAAAAAGACAGGCCGCAAGCTATATCCGAGGCCCTAAGAGTAGTTAGGGATGGTGGCGAGATTAAAATATATCCCGTAAGCTTGCCGCGCCATGCAAAAGAAACAATCGGTCAAAATTTTCCTTTTATTGAAATAGGAACTCCCGGAACTTATAAATCAAGCCTGTTAAAGGCTGGCACTGAAAATAAATCCATAATTGATGTGGCACAACAATATCTTTTAAATACAGAAAAAATTAGTATGGAAGTTTCTGCAAGATTGATAGAGTCTATGCGGGGAAAAGAAATCGGGTCTTTGTCTATACATAAAAATAACGACACCGACAAAATAAAAATTGCTTTAGAGGAGCTTTCTAAATGTGGGTTTTCTTTTGAATAAATTATTGGTATAACTGCAACAAGGGCCGTTAGTAAAGTGGTATTACGCGGCATTCGCATTGCCGAGTCGGGAGTCCGATTCTCCCACGGTCCACTGCTTCGCCAAGGCTTCGCAGTGCGCGCACTAAAAGCCAGATAAAGGTTGCAACTAAAATGCGGTTTTTATTGTTGCGAAGCAGTGTCCTTCGAAGCTCAATTCCTATTGAGCGAAGTAGGGTTCTCTGTTAGGGTATTGTGTATGTACTATGTTTATATTCTTCAAAGTCAAAACGATAAGAGTTTTTATACTGGCGTTACAGAAGATTTGAAAAGAAGAATATCCGAGCATAATTCCGGCTCAAACAAATATTCAAATTCAAAACGGCCGTTTAAATTAGTTTGGTATTCTGCTTTTTTGGAAAAGAAAAAGGCTTATGATTTTGAAAAATATCTCAAATCCGGCTCTGGGTTTGCATTTGCAAGAAAACGATTGGTTTAGCTGTCGGAAATAACAATTTTATAATTTGGTAAAAAATGCTATTGTTGAGCTATAAACTCGCAAAAATCGCCAAATCGCTAGGCGCTTTGACAGAAGAATTATTAAAACAACTTTAAATAAATATGGACTTACTTGAACAAATTAAATCTTTGCAATGGGGAATTTCTAAATCGGATTATCAAAAGTTTTTTGCAGGCAAAAGCTGGCAACCCGAACACTCAACCGATAACGCCGTAATTTTTGGAGATACATATTTAGGGTACCCGGTATTTATTACAGCCTATTTTTTCGATGGAACAAATAACTTGGGTCGTTTTGGTCTCGGATATAGTAATTTGTCTGATAATGAACTTAAAGAAGTTTATCAAAAAATAATCAGCGGTCTAACCAAAAATTATGGCGCACCGCAGTTTTCCGAAACGCCGGGAAATGATCCAACAACCCAGGCTGAATTTAGAATGTCTGAAATGAAAACTTGGAAAACTACGGACTCTGTTGTTACAACGACTTTCGCATTAGCTGAATCCGGCGCGACAATGCCCGGAATCAGAGTTATTTGGGGAGATATAGAAAATGACCCCGCTTCGCGGAGATGGGCTAAATTAGAGCTTAGTGACGACAAGAAGCCCGAAAAACTTCCCAAAGATTTTAAGTTTTCCGAAGCACAAATTGAGGAGATAAAAAGAGCAACGGGAAACGACAAAAAAACTAATATAACATTTACTAAAATATGACAGACACCCAACAAAAAAGAATTTGTAGTCAGTGTGGAACAGAAAAAGAAAACTCTTTCTGCGGTTCTTGTAAGGCTGATACGCCGAGTGACATAAATATTTCTGTTTCGGAGACAATAAAAGTTCGAGACAGTTTACGAATGCGAAAGCTTGGTGCGGGAATAAAAAAGTTTTTAGGTGAATTTTTGGGTGGGTGGTTTCCAAGCGGCGACCCGAAGCTACCAGGCGGTGTAGACAAGGCTCGTGCCATTGACCGAGAGAAGAACGAATACCACGAAGTTGTAAAGAAATACGGCACCGATGAGATCATCCACGAAACCCACGAGCAGTTAAATAAACATCAAAAGTAATAGGAAAATTAAATATTTTTTCAAACAAACGCCACCAAATAAATACAAAATCTATGCTAAAAAAAATAATAGGCGTACTTGCAATCATCGTCGGTGTTTTGGCGCTGGTTACCCCGTTTACGCCGGGTGCGTGGTTAATTTTTGTGGGTTTGGGTCTATTGGGAGTCAGGATATTATTTTGGGAAAAATTAAAAGCGAGGCTAGCCCGAACCCCAAGGCCGAAATAAATTCTCTGGAGAAACAAGCTTTGCCGTAATATAATATATATATGGAATTCAAAGCCGGTAATAAGGAATTTGAAGCGCTCAATACAAAACTCAACGATTCGGAGCAACTTCGGGTGTACAAAATGCCGTACGATGGCTATCGCACCAATATTCTGCCGCGCCTTATCGGCGGTTTATTGGTCAGACTTGGCAACATCATGTATGGACATGAGCCGTCGTATTTGAAATTCCGATCGATAGAGATCACTGCGCGAATACCATATTGTTCATGGTCTTTTGCAGTTTATACGCTTCTTACAGTTTTTTACTTTGACGAACGGAAAGCCATAAAGCTCTTGGGCGTTGCGCGGTATGCCGGCATTGCGCACGATAATGAAACTATGCACTTGATAGTCATATCTCACCTCGCGCGTGCGGAAAAAAAGGCCGGGCTTATACGGCATACGCTCATGCCGATGTTTTTCGCAATCTTCTATTTTGTGGCATCATATATCTTTTACCTGGCGCGACCACGTTGGTCACTTGAGCTCAATTATCTTTTTGAGCAAGACGCATTCGAACAATATAGCCGCTTTCTTGATTTGCATGGCGAGGAGCTAAAGAATAAGCCAATTGAGAGTAAATTTCTTGAGTGGTACGGGCGCAATCCGAAAAATCAGTACGAATTTTTTCGGTCTGTCCGCAACGACGAAATCATTCACCGCAACCAATCTATCCGTGAGATTGATGCATAAGCCGGCTTTATTTTTTTTAGATTAATGGTAGATTTAACCAATGGTAAAAATAACCAAGAAGAATAATTCGGAAATAGAAATAGAATCAGAAATAACGGCCGAGGAATTCGGCAGGTTTTTTAAACTTGCGCTCAAAAATTTTAAAGATAATTTTGAAATGCCGGGTTTTCGCAAAGGAAGTGTGCCGGAAGCAATAGTTCAGGAAAAGATCGGCGAAGACAAAATTTTAAATGCGGCCTCCGAACTCGCGTTAAAAGATTTATGGCCAAAGCTCATTAAAGAAGAAAAATTGGAGCCGATAGGTCATCCTGAGATATTGATTACGAAGCTTGCCCGCGGGAACGAGCTCGCTTTCAAAATAAATGTTGCCATATTACCGGAAATAATAATGCCCGATTATAAAGCGATAGCTCGGGAAATGAATTTGGCTGATAAGCCTGATATCGAAGCGAGTGCCGAAGAGGTGGAGAAAACATACGAGGCCGTAAAAAAGGAACACCCGAAATTTTTGGAGAACGCCGGAGATGAAATTAAAGCGAAAGAAGCAATCAAACAAAATCTTCTTTATGAAAAAAATAGGCGCGCCAAAGATAAAAAAAGAATGGATTTTTTGGATGTTATCTCAAAAAAAACAGATATCGCGATTCCTGAAGTTTTGATAGAGCGCGAGATAGAGCGCATGCTTTGGGAGCTTCAGAATTCTTTGAAAGAAATGGGGCTGAACTGGAAAGATTATTTGGAGCATATCAAAAAAACAGAAGATGAGTTAAAAAAAGCCTGGCGGGAAGATGCTCTGCGCCGCGTCCGGTTCGGGCTTATTTTGCGGCAGATTGCTCTCGCGGAAAAATTCACTCCGAGCGAAGAAGCGCTTGAAACAGAGGCAACGCGCATGCTTCTCTCTTTGCCGGAAGACGAACGCAAAAAAGCTTCAAAGGCAAACTTAAAAGAGCATCTCGTCGACCGCCTCCAAAATGAAATGGTTTTCGAAATGCTTGAAAAGGAGAAGTAAATCTGCTATCATGCTTATTATGGAAGATGAAATATATAACAACTATTTAATACCGACGGTTATTGAGAAAGAGCAATTTGGGGAAAGAGCGTACGATATTTATTCGCGGCTTTTGAAAGACAGGATAGTTTTTTTGGGCGGGCCGATTATGGACGGAGTGGCAAATACTATTATCGCCCAGCTTTTATTTTTGGAACTCCAAGACCCCAAAAAAGATATTTGGTTATACATCAATTCTCCGGGCGGTTCGGTTTCGGCCACTTTGGCGATTTATGACACGATGCAAAATATTAAGCCGGATGTGGCGACACTCTGCGTTGGGTTTGCCGCTTCGGGTGCGGCGATACTTCTTGCGGGAGGCGCAAAGGGTAAACGCTTTGCATTGCCGAATTCGGAAGTTATGATTCACCAAGTTTTGGGAGGTACTGAAGGGCAAGCTTCGGACATCGCAATTGATGCCAAACACATCGTGCATGTAAAAGAAAAGTTAAGCAAAATTCTCGCTCGCCACACCGGTAAACCCTTTGCCGAAATTGAGCGCGACACAGACAGAAATTTCTATATGGATCCGGAAGACGCAAAAAAATACGGACTAGTTGATGAGATTGTTAAATCAAAAAGCCAAGTAAGCAAGAATTTCAAGAAATAAAAAATTCTTATTAAGATATCTTGGGAAGCAGGTTTATACCGACCATCTCCCCTTTTTTTGGCAGGCCCATCAATGCGAGGACGGTAGGCGCGACGTCCGAGATTACGCCCTTGGTGTCTGCATAGCGCAGGCGTATCTCTTCTTCGGTTTTTGGCTCCGCGTTTTTTAGATCCGGAGCAAGCACGTACATCGGCACCGGATTTGCCGTATGTTTTGTGCGTTTTTCGCCAGAATGCGCATAAACTTTTTCTTCAGCGTTGCCGTGGTCCGCGGTAATAATCATGGCCCCGCCGGCTTTGAAAACTTCCGGATAAATTTTTGCGATAGTCTTGTCCATAATTTCAATGGCTTTAACGGTCGCCTCGAGATTGCCGGTGTGTCCGACCATGTCGCCGTTGGCGAAATTTACAAGAATAAAATCGTATTGCGGTAGAGCCTTTAAGATTTCATTGGCGATTGCCTCTATCGCCATTTCAGGCACTTCATCGAAATGAACGTTTTGTGGAGACGGAACCAAGACGCGGCTTTCTCCTCTGAATGGCGCTTCTTTCCCGCCATTAAAAAAATAAGTAACATGTGCGTATTTATCTGTTTCGGCGATGTGAAGCTGGGTAAGGCCTGCTTCGGAGATGACGCGTGCTAAAGGCCACGGGATGTCTAGCGGAGGGAAAGCCACATGAGCGGGAAATTTTGAGTCGTATTCCGTCATTGTCACAAAAAACAGATTTTTTAGTTTTTCTCTCGGGAATGAGGAAAAGTCATCTGAAATAAAAGCCGAAGTTAGTTCTCGCACGGAATCTTCCCTGAAATTATAAAAAATCATTGCGTCTCCGTCTTCTACCTTTCCTTCATTTCCTTGAAGAGTTGCCGGGTTTATAAATTCATCGGTTATGCCATTTTTATAAGATGCTTCTATATAAGAGGATGCGGAGGAGAACTCGCTCTCACTTTTATCAGTAAGGCTTTTGTATGTCTTTTCGATTCTATCCCAGTGTCCGTCCCTATCCATTGCGAAATCACGTCCTATAATACTCGCTATTTTTGCCATTGGATAAAGCGAGGTTAAGCGTTCTTCTAATTGGAGTACAAACTTCGCGGCCTCTTTGGTCGGCGCGTCGCGCCCGTCAGTAAAAAGATGGAGATATATTTTATTCAATTTTTGTTCAGTGGCGAAAGTCAGGAGCGCGTATAAATGGTCTATATAGGCATGCACGGAACCGCTGGAAGCAAGACCCATTATATGAAATTTTCCGTTGTTGGTTCTTGCAAAGTTTGCCGCATCGAGCAACGCCTGGTTTTGGAAAAACGAGTGGTCGTGTATGGACATGATGATGCGTGGTAGATGGTGAAATATCGGACGCCCCGCGCCGATGGTTAAGTGCCCGACTTCGGAATTTCCTTCTTCTCCCCAAGGAAGCCCCGTGGCAGTGCCGGAGGCTTGCAATGTTGTGAACGGATAATATTTTTCGAGTTCCCTGAATGTCGGCATTTGGGCGAATGTCCAGGTTGATTCGGTTGATTGGCTCACCCCAAAGCCGTCCAAAATCAGAAGCACAACAGGTTTATAATTTTTAGCCATGAGATTATTTTAGCATAAAGCAAGTCAATTTGACTTCTGAAACAGAGTTTGCTAGAATGGCGTTATCTTTAATATGTTATCAATCTTAATTAAATTGAACCAATTTTATGGATCTACTTACGCTAATCAAAGCGGCGGTTGCTTTGGCAGCCGGCGTTGTGGGGGGGTATTTTTTAAGGCAATTTATAGCGCAACAGCGGAAAGATGCGCTAGAGCTTAAATCTAAGCAAATTTTATTAGACGCAAAAGAATCCGTCCAAAAAATCTTGGACGAGGCTAAAGCGCGTGCCGAAAAGGTTTTGGAAGGCGCGAAGGGCGAGCAAAAAGAGCGCGAACGCGACTTGCGAAAAATGGAAGAGCGCATTGCCCACAAAGATGAAGCTTTAGAAAAACGCTCGCAAGACTTGGACAAGGAAACAGAGGATGTCAAAGTAAAGATTGAGAAGCTCCGCGCAATGAAAGAAAACTTTGAAAAGATAGATGCGGAGAAGCGGACCGAGCTCGAGAAAGTCGCCCATCTTTCTGAAGAAGAAGCCAAAAATCAATTAATACAAGCAACTGAGAAAAAACACGAATCAGATATTTTGGCGCGAATTCAGAAAATGGAGAGATTTGGCATGGAAGAGCTTGAACGAAAGGCTCGCGATATTTTGGCTTCTGTCATCCAGCGCTTGGCCTCTTCGACTGCTTCCGAGGTTACGGTAACTTCGGTCAATATTCCTTCGGACGATCTCAAAGGAAAGATTATCGGCAAGGAAGGAAGAAATATCCGTGCTTTGGAGCGCGCGGCCGGAGTTGAGGTTATAGTAGACGATACTCCCGGCACCATTTTGATATCAAGTTTTGATCCGGTCCGTAGGCAGATAGCTAGAGTTGCGCTGGAGAATCTTATTTTGGACGGGCGTATTCAGCCGGCAAAGATAGAAGAGACTGTGGAAAAAGCAAAAGTCGAGTTAGAAAAAATTATCAAAGAAGCCGGAGACAAAGCGATATATGAAATCGGTGTTTTCGATGTTGACCCCAGGCTAGTCATGCTTTTGGGACGGCTTAAATTCAGAACCTCATACGGACAAAATGTTTTACAGCATTCAATAGAGATGTCGCATATTTCTGGAATGTTGGCGAGCGAACTTGGGGCTGACGTGACAATCGCCAAAAAAGGAGCGCTACTCCATGACATTGGTAAGGCTGTTGACCACGAAATTCAGGGAACGCATGTTGAGATTGGGCGGAGAATCCTCCAAAAATTTAATGTGGATGTCCGTATTATTCAAGCAATGCAGTCGCACCATGAAGAGTATCCGTATGAAACATTGGAATCAATTATTGTACAGACTGCGGATGCAATATCGGCTTCGCGTCCGGGCGCTCGCCGCGACTCTGTTGAAAATTATATTAAGCGCTTGGAAGATTTGGAAAGGATTGCCACTTCGTTTAAGGGAGTTGAGAAAGCTTATGCGATACAGGCAGGCCGCGAGATACGCGTCTTTGTGACTCCTGAAAACCTCTCTGACCTAGAAGCCAAAAAACTCGCGCGCGACATTGCCGATCGCGTTGAGAACGAGCTTAAATATCCCGGAGAAATCAAAGTAAACGTCATCCGTGAACTTCGCGCAATAGAATACGCGAGATAAAAAACCTTGTCAATAGCGACTAGGCATGATAAAGTGTTATTATAAAACCGATGAAAACTTATACTTATCGCATAATTATTGAGCCGGACGGAAAAAAGGCATTTCATGGATATGTGCCGGCGCTTCATGGTTGCCATACTTGGGGCAAAACTGTTGAGGAAACCCGCGCATACTTGCGGGACGCTATCGATGCGTATCTCAAGAGTCTAGTTAGCGATGGAGAAAAAATTCCTGAAGACAATGGCGTTGAAATGATTGAAACAATCAGCCTTGCTCCAAAAAGAAAAGAATTAGTTTATGCCTAAACTGAAATCCATCAAACCGCGCGAACTTATCCGAGTGCTTCATAAGCTCGGATTTTTTGAACATCGTCAGCGCGGAACTTCGCATTTGGTTATGAAACATGCCGATGGCAGGCGTACGACTATCCCAATGCATAGCGGCAAAGATATCCCGATAGGCACTTTGCGTGCAATCCTTCGCGATATTCAAATCAAGCCGGATAAATTGATAGAATTGTTAAAAAAATAAAAACGTCATCCGTGAACTCCGCGCAATAGAATGCGCGAGATAAAAAAACAAACGGGAGCGCGGGCCCCCGTTTTTGGTTCAGTTGTAAATTATTTGCAATTGCCGATCTCGAAAAAGGTAAATAGTGGTAATGGTTTTGGCTCACTATTTTGCTGTCGTAGTTTGAGATGCCAAATTCCATCTATGTCGTGAAGTGTGGCAACTTGTCCACCAAAATTCACTATTTGATTGTTTTCCACTTTACACCTGATGCACCACGGGATTGACGCCATCATTTCTGGTATCGGCGGCAATTTTCTGCCAAGACTTTTTGTGTGGTTCAAGATAACAAACTCTTTGCCGGTGTAGCCAACCAAATCGAGCGTTTTCACTTCGACTGGCTTATAATTTCCACCCAGTATTGTCATTGTATTTTCTTCCTCCTTTCCTGTTTTGTTAAAGGCCTGGTGAGCTCACTTTGTCAGATCTTGTTATTGAGGGGTTAGCAATATTTGCTAACTTACATCTACTTTTGAGTATATCGCATTTTTAAAACTATGTCAATAGACAATGTGAAACTAATACCGCATAATGTTTTGATATGAAACTTCTTATTTTCGGAGATGTTGTCGGGAAACTTGGGAGGGCCGGTGTTAAACATATGCTTCCGGTTTGGCGCGAGAAATTTTCGCCCGATGTCATCATCGCAAACGCGGAAAATATTTTGCATGGGAAAGGAATTGGGCCGTCGCAACTACAAGAGCTCCGTGATGCGGGAGTCGATGTTTTCACGGGAGGTAACCATAGCGTTGAAGGGAAAGATGTTGAGAAAATTTTGAATGATGAAAATTATCCCATCACGCGCCCCGCGAACATGCGCGCAGATCTCCCAGGCAGGGGAGCTCTGCTGTTCAAGGTTGAAACAAAAAACGTGAAACTCCTTGTGGTTAACCTCATCGGACAAGTTTTCATGCACCAGGAATATTCATCTCCTTTCGAAGCAATAGACAAAATTTTAGAGCAATATCAAGGACAAACTCCATATATAATTTTAGATTGGCATGCGGACGCAACATCGGAAAAGTCTGTGATGGGCTGGTATTTGGATGGAAAGGTTTCCGCCGTGTTTGGTACGCATACACATGTGCCTACGGGAGATGCTAAAATTTTACCGAAAGGCACGGCTTATATAAGCGATATCGGAATGGTTGGGGCCTACAATTCAATCATCGGAGTCGAGATAGGGCCTTCGATAGAAAGATTCGCAAAAAAAGTTAAAAATGCAAAAAACCCCGTAGACACCGGGCCCATCGAAGTCAATGCTATTTATTTAGAATTATCGGACAACCCGGCAGCTGCCGGGCAAGCTGTGGATATCAAACATTTGCGGGAAATCGTTACAGAGTATAGAATTTGAACATTACTAATAATTATTCTAAAAAATGAATAAAGCAGAATTAGGAGAGAAATTGCATGAAATGCATGCAAAAAAAGGCGTTGATGTTTCCAAAAAGCATGCCGACGAAGTTGTTGATTTCGTTTTTGATACTATTACAAGCGCCCTCAAAAAAGGCGATGAAGTTTCGATTGCAGGGTTCGGAGCATTTGTTGTAAAGGCCAGGAAGGCGCGCACTGCGAGAAACCCGCGCACAGGCGCGCTGGTCCAGGTTCCGGCAACGCATGTTCCCCGCTTCAAGGCCGGCAAAGCTTTGAAAGACGCGGTGAAAAATTAAAACACGAGAGCTAAATCATAAAAAAAACAAACCCCATCGCTTTACGATGGGGTTTGTGCTATAGTACTCGGAGATTGGTTTTGAACGATGAAATTTAAACCATTGCCTTTTTGGGAAGGTTTTAGGAACGGCCTGCTTCTTTTCATATTCGGATATATTATTTGGTTGACATTTTATTTTGTAGAGACAAAATTTTTAAATACAACCGAATGGTTGCGTGAATTGATAATCTATTTTACTAATCTAGAGGCCATCATAAAATCTGTTTCTTTACGCACGTTTGTCAGTGCGATTATATCTTTATTTTTTCTCCTGCCGGTACTTTGGCTTGTGGGACATATAAAGATAAAGTCTGTGATAGACCATGCTTCCAAGGTGTTGGGCAGAATATTCAGGCGCAAAAAAGAATCAAGATTTTTATTTTGTATAAGAATGAAAGACAAATCTTTTTTTGGCGGCTACCCTATCGGATTTGTCACACAGATTATTATTAAGAAAGACGGAAAGAAGTATTATCATACTTGGTGGCCGGGGCTTATGCATTGGACATTGCCATTTGTACCGGAAGAAGATGTTGAAAGATGCGAAGAGTCTGTGCGCGAAGTATTATCAATATATATATCTGCCGGAACCGTATCCCTGTGAAAACTCACAGGGGTTTTATTTTATGCG
Source organism: bacterium (assembly GCA_030648495.1). Classification (GTDB taxonomy): domain Bacteria; phylum Patescibacteriota; class Minisyncoccia; order UBA11713; family 2-01-FULL-45-33; genus 2-01-FULL-45-33. The sequence goes on along the minus strand of JAUSHV010000055.1, from coordinate 15,151 downwards.
GGATACCGGAATCGAACCGGTGCCAAGAGTTTGGAAAACTCCTATTCTGCCATTAAACTAATCCCGCCTTCACTAAAGCTTCGGCGGGCAAGCCCGCTCGCAACTTTATAAATTCGATATTAGCACATTGTCGGGCTGCTGAGAATCGAACTCAGGCCACCTGATCCCAAATCAGGCGTACTACCACTATACTACAGCCCGTCGCGCCCTCCGAAGCTTCAGCGAAGGAGGGTTACAAAATCACGTTTTCAAGTAATCTAATCCTAGCCTTTTTGCGCTCAAAATCAAGGAAAACGGCCGCTATGTCGATTTGAAAATCTTCGCTATCCCCTATTTTGCGGTCCATAAAATATGTTTTGATGGCGCGAGCCATTCTCTCTTTTTTCCATGCACGCACTGCATCTTCCGGTCGGAAATTCGGATTGGTTAGGCTTTTTACCTCAATAAAATGCAATCCTTCTCTATTTTTTGCCACAATATCAATTTCTCCCCACTTCTTCAGATAATTCCGCTCAATGATTTTATATCCCTTTTTCTCCAAAAACCTCGAGGCCAATTCCTCTCCCATATCCCCTATTTTCCGTTTTTTCGTTTTTGACATTATTCAGTCCTAGCATTATCCCAGCTCATTTTCCAAATATTGCGGAATGTATCGGATAAATCTTTGTTTTCTATTATTAAACCAATCTTGTCTTTGCCGGAAAATATTGCTATTTTATCATCATAAATCATTATTTCGTTTGAGATATTATACTTTTCTTCAGGAAAAACTCTAGCTTTTCTTAAAACCACCTCCCCGATAGCCTTAGCATGTCTGCCGGCTGGGTCATCCGGAGCCAAGCCCCGAACCACAATATTTTGCTTAACCCGCTCATAGACATATCGGTCAACGTATTTTTTGCCTAAAATCGATTCAATATCCTTAGGATTAGTAAATGTCAAAATCTCGGTTTTTGAGTTTAGCGAATCATCATAAATCGATTTAATTCCACCAATTCCCTCAAAAAAATAAATTCTGGGCTTTTTGGCTATTTTATTTGCTCCGGCCAAGAATTCAGGCATTGCCAACTCTGCTAAAAGCAACTTCTCTTTAGTTTGCTTTATGACAATGCGAGGGTCTACGGCCATGAAATGTTTTGTGTGTCTCTTTAAAAACTCTCTAACAATCCCCTTTCTTTCCAGCCGCTTCAAAATTTCATAATTGGTTATCCTATTTAGCCCTGTTCGCTTAGAGATTTGAGTATTTGAACCTCCGTCGAGCTCTAAGCATGCCAAATATACTGCGGCTTCTTTGTCGTCAAACCCAATCCCTTCAAGTAATTTTTGTAAATTTTCAGCCATTGTTGTAAATAATTTCTACACTTTTAAGCATATATTATCCTTATAAAATAAGCAAATTTTGTATAGTCAATAATAATAAGTAAAAACTATTGACATAATATAGCTTCGGAGGTAAAATGAAATCAGAATAACCTTGAAAGGAGAAGTAACTATGAAATTGATTATGAGTTGGAAATGGCCAGACATGGGGGTAAAAAAGGAGTCGACAGAAGATACGGTTAAAAAAATCCTGAGTAATAAAAATAATCATTTTATAAACGAACAAGGGAAAATGAATGTGGTAGGTTTTAGCAAGGTTGCTTATGAAACAAAGAGTCTCTATGCCGGATTGATGGCAATGTCTAAAATACAGTTGGAATTATGGCGCTTTGGCGTAATATGGTTCAGCCAGGAGACTGATCAAAAAGATGAAATTTCTCAGTTGCTTTCAAAAGTAGATGAATTAGAGAATGCTGTGCGCTCTGCTTTATCAACAATAAATAGGTGGGAGAAATATAAAGAAGGCAATCAAAACGACTATTTTCAAGCGGTTAAAGGTATTTTGGAACGAGCATTAGGATTTCCCATGCCAAAATTACCATTTATCTAATCTAAACAAAAAGGAGGACATATGAGCTATCGCCTAACTTATGAAGAGCCGGAAGAAACGGTGTGTAAAAAATGTAAGCATAAAAAAATCAAATTTCGCGAAGAACATATGTATTTTGATAAAATTGACGATAATATAGCCCGTGCCGAATGTAGAGAATTTCTCAGTGAAGATGTCGGGCTCGGAAAACGCGTCAAAAGAAAAGCCGTGGAATTGGTAAGATTCGTTAATATAGAGAAACTTTAAATCAAAAAAGGAGGGCCTATGGATCAATCAAAAGGAATTTTGCTCAAGGAAAATAAGCAATATGAGAGCTGGGAATTGATAGATTTACTGAGATTTGGTCCCGCTGGAGTTTGCGAATTTAATGAGACTAGAGTGGAATATCAAAGCAGGGGATATGATATATGCTTGACCCATCATAGATCTTTTGCGGGATTGAAATTGAAAGGAATCAATTTCAGCAAGTTTTGGCAAAGTTGGACCAACTTTGATCATGCAGATCTAAGCGATGCCGATTTTTCCGGAGCCGACTTAAAAGATTCGACCTTCCGAAACACAAATCTCAATGGAGCAAAATTTGATGGGGCCAATCTTAAAGGCACATGTTTTTGGGGCGCTAAAAATATGTCTCAAGAACTACAAGAGCGTATTATTAAAGAATCGCGCGAAAGTTGGAAATAGCATTGTCCAAAAAAGAGGCAAGGACCCCAGTTTCATGTGAAACTGGGGTTGTTTATTATAAAACATCCCAAATTAGCTTATACAAATTATCAAACCCACGACAAGACATGATGACAATGACATCGCCAGGCTTAACAGTTTGTTTCAGGTGAAACAAAAGTTTATTAATATTTTGGAAATTTTGTGCTGGAACGCCATTTTTACGCACAATTCGTGAAACATACTTGCCATTAAACATTTCATCTTTGTGGAGCGTTTGTGCTTTAAATGGCTTGTAAAGATAGACGATATCGGCATGCTTAAAAGATTCAATGTATTGTTTCTCAAATATTCTTCGCTTTGATGAGGCTGAGCCGGGTTCAAAAACACACACAATACGTTTCATATGAAACCTTTCACGTACCGCATCCAATGTTTCTCGGACCGCCGTTGGATGGTGCGCATAATCATCTATCACAACAACTCCATTTTTCTCACCAATAATTTCTTGTCTGCGTTTCACTCCTTCGAATGTTTCTATTGCGGTTTTAATTTTTGAAATAGGGATTTTTAGAAACCTCGCAATCGCGATAGCTCCCAAAATATTTGAGATATTATATTTACCAATAAGTTTTGTTCGAATGTCCGATAACAAATGTCCATTATAATGGACATCGAATGAAATATATCCGTCACCATATTCAATGTTTTTTGCCGTATAGTCTCCCTGCTTTAAGCCAAAGCTAACAACAGGGGATTTGGCCCATTTTAGAGCCAAATCATATGCATTTTTGTTTTCACGGGAAACAACCAATAGGCCATTTTTTGGAATCAAATTTATGAACCGTCCAAAAGCGAATTTTATTGCGTCTAAGTCTTTATATATATCAACATGATCCAGCTCTATATTATTGACCAGACCAACGAATGGACGGTAATGCCAAAATTTAGGCCCTTTATCAAAAAAGGCTGTGTCGTATTCGTCGCCTTCGATAACGATATATTTACCCGTGCCTAGCTTAAAACTCGAATTACCAGCCAACAGCTTTGCAGTTTGGCTGGCCCGCCTAAATGCCGAAGCTTTTGGCGGGAAGTTTTTTATGACGCCACCGACGAAGACAGTTGGATCAAGTTCAGCATATTCCAATATCCAGCTCACTAAGGCCGTAGTGGTGGTTTTGCCATGCGTGCCGGCGATAACAATAGATTTTTGTGGTCTTCGAAGCTTTGGCGAATCAAGCTCAATAAATTCTTCTCTAAGTATATCGGACATTGACCGATATGTTTGTCCATTAGAAATTACTTGTTCCAGTTCAGGATTTCCTCTGCCAATTGCGTTGCCGACAACCACAATATCTGGCTTATACCGTTTCACATGAAACGCTTTATATGGCTTAAATACAGGGATTTTAAGCTTTTTAAGCATTTCAGACATAGGTGGATAAATATCTTGATCTGATCCCGCCACTTCATAGCCCTTTTTTTTCAAAAGCCCGGCAAGACTGGCCATTGCAACTCCAGCTATGCCAATAAGATAAAATTTCTTCTTCTGCATAGAAAAATGATAACATTTTAAGCCATTTTAGCCATAATTAATAGAAAAACTGAACATAAACCCGTTTTCTCATATGGGGACTCTTGTCTTCTACGGTGTACAGAGATAAAAGGAACAGACCTAACCCTCTCGCCATCTCCACAAGAGATCAAGAAAGAGGCGTCCTTCTAAAAATCAAAAAAGGAGGACGGATATGTACTATGAAAAGTGTGAAAGATGTGGAATTTTGTTTGAACTTGAAAGTGAAGCCGGCAACCCTTGCTGTCCCGAATGCAGTGATATGTACGAGGGATTAAAAAATGGCGACGGGAAGCTGCACAACGACGAAGAAGAGGGGCGGTGCTTTATATGCGCCGACTACAAGCTCTTCTGTCGTTGTTGATAATCGACTGACGAAGGCCCTCGAGAAATCTCGGGGGTCTTAATTTTATATTATGGTGAGTGGTTGGACAATTTTCGAACTATGAAATGGCTGATTTTGATTAAATAAAAAAAATCGCCGGACGATACCATGCGATTTAAACTTACCAGAGTTTTAGATAATTTCGATACTTTCTTTCTTCTCGTTCATTGTACCGATCTGGATGTTCGCGGTGTGGCAATGGGATAATAGTGTAAAGAAAAATTATGGCGAATAAAAGAAAGGTCATTCCAAGCCATAGCGAGGTTCCACCAGAAATCCTGCAACTCATATTCAAATCTGAAATCCCCTCACAATAATCAAAGACCTTTGAAGTACCGAAATTTAACCACGCTATCCAGCCAGTCAAAGTTAGAAGTATGGCTACTGGTATTATGAGCGGGATACAAATCGTTAAAATTATTTTCGTAGCGACCAAGCCGTTTTCAATGCCAGGATGTTTCCAAATCCAATCTTTCCACAACTCTTTCCAATGTCGATTCATATTTACTTCTCTCCATACTATTCTTTTTTAAAGATAGCATAAACAACACTACCCGTCAAGTTATTCCTTGATAAAAATCGAATTAAATAAAAAAAGCACAGATTTTACTCTGTGCTTTGAATTAGACTTTGGCAACCTTTCGGTTCCGCCGCCTAATTTATTCCCGACTTTTGTCGGGACTTCTTCCTTTGGCTCCGCCAGTTGGCGGACCTCCGGAAGAATTTAATTATGATGGCTTTATTTGGTTCAACAGATCTTCTGCCAATTCGATTACGTTTTTATCGTGTAGGCCGAAATGCGATCCGGCATTTTGGGGGCGTACCTGTACGCCGCATGAACTTTTCTCTTCACCGTCTTTTTTATAAACGCATTTTAGCAATTTGATTCCAGTTTTTCCGTCTTCATCAAGACCTATTTCGGCAACAACATAGACGTCCTTGAGCGTTCCGTGATCTCTGGATTCAAAGTTATAAGATGCGCCGGGCATTGTCCTGGTCAAGCTGGTTAGCGCTTGGTTGGTCTCTGTTAGGGCGTTAAGTTGCTGTCTTTTTACCTCCAGCCGTGTCCCTAAATCCGTTATAATGTTTGTTTGTGCTTCGATAGTGTTGCTCCTTAATTTCAATTCTATTTCTGCTTGGTCTCTACCCCTAAGTAATTTTGTGATAAGCAAAAGCAATGCCACACACACCCCCATTAACACGGCCAATAGAACAAAGGCCAAATATCTATCTTTTCTCAGCATTTGTTTTTCTGCTCTCAAAGGTTCAACCACATTTTTTTCGTACGCTTCAAAGACATTGACAACTTCTTCCATGGGAACAAGATTGAGGACGGTTAAAGTGCTGTCTTTCAAAATTAAATTTCTGTCCTTTACGGCTGGATTTGCTTTTAAAATTGCGTCAACCGTTGTTTGGAAGCGCTTGGCAAGATGTTCCAATTTATCGCCTTTGCGGACTTTATATTCGAAAGGAGTTACATAGAAACCACCACTTTGAGTCTGCACCATTCCTTCGTCTGGGTCGCCACCGCCATCGGGCAGTGCATACACTGTGTTATTTGTGAGCGTCAAAAAGCCGAAAACCGCAAAAATAGCCGCCAAAATAAATTTTTTCATTGTCAAGCTCCTTCAATTTATATCTAATGAGAGACTAACAAAAAAGCCGTCTTGATGTCAAGAAGGCTTTGTTAGGTGTCCTCTGGCTGCTTCCCAGAGCTTATTATTTTTTCGTTTTTCTTTATGCGGCCAATTTAGTTCTATTTGCTCAAGTAATAGGTCGCTGAATATTGAAATGTTTTGGAAACGCATGAATCGGGAAGGCCATTCTTTTGAAAAAACATTTTCAAAAAGATGCCACGCGGCTATCCAAGGCAATACGTCAGCTATCGCGAACAAATCGCGCTGGTTAGGGGATTTAAGAGCATCTATCCCGCCCAATTCCCGCGCCTCATCTTTCAGGTTCGCAAACAAATGAGTGTAAGGAGGGCGTGGATAAATTTGAAGACGGTCTTCAAGCCAGGCTTTTAAAATCACACTCCTTTGCACATTCGAGGCGCCTTCATAAATTGGGAATACATCGCCGTCAGTTGCTATTCTGCAAATTTCGTTTGAGAGCAGATAGCCTGACCCCCCGTGTATTTGCTGTGCGGCAGATTTCAGGCGCGAAAGAGTTTCGCTGGAAAAAAGCTTAGCCAAAGACGCGTAAGAGCCGAAATTCTTTTTTTGGTCTTCCAGCCATACGGAATAAAAAAGCAACATTTTAGAAACATCTGTAGAAAAAGAAAGCGCGGTTGAAACGTCGTATATGGAACTGTGTTCGGAAAGTTTGAGGCCAAAAGTTGTGCGCTCTTCAGAATATATATCTACCAGCTCTCCGGCTCTCTCTAATCCGCCGGTTGCTTGAGCTGCAATCCAATTTCTGCCGTGTTCCAGCGTTTTCATGGCTATACTAAAGCCCTTTTCGTATTCTCCTAGCAATGAATCAAATCTGGCCGGATATTCGGCAAAATTCAGTGAGCCCATGTGCGCGGCGTGAAGCCCTTCTTTTTCGTCCGGTTCGCGAACAAACAGCTCGCTACATTTTTCTACAGGGACCAAAAACGCCGAGACGCCTTTATGGTCTTTATGTATGTCGCTTGTTCTGCAAAAAACAGTCAAAAAACTGGCAATAGGAGCATTTGTAATAAAACATTTGTCTCCGCTTATAAGCCATCCTTTTTCGGATACTTTTGCCGATGTTCTAAGGTGCGCCGCATCCGAGCCGTGGTCCGGTTCCGTGAGGCAAAACGAACCTAAAATTTTTCCGGCTGCAAGATCTGGAAGCCATTTGTTTTTTTGGTGCGGAGCGCCGAATTTTGAAAGAGGATAGCTTACTAATGAATTTCCTACGGCCAAAATTAGAGCGCCCCCTGACCAGATACGCGACATTTCCATCATTGCAATAACACCTGAAAGATTGTCCGCGCCCTGCCCGCCGTATTCTTCCGGGATGTTGATTCCGGTAAGGCCCAATTTTGCCATCTCTTGGACAAATTCCCAGGCGAATGGGGCGCCATGCTTTTCATATTTCTTAATCATTTCTTGTATGTCCGGTCCGCCCATTCTTTTTCTGACGCTGGCGCGTGTTGCTAAATGCTCTTCTGAAAAAATCATTGTCAAATCCGTAATCTGCCGATAATATAGCAACTTGGGCAAAAAATAAAAGCCCCAGGTTAGTACGAGGGCTTTTTTTGTTCTAAAAACTTTTTATGAGCATAAAGGCCTTCAATTAATTCGATAATGCCTTTTTTTTCTTTTGCGTTGACCAAAAACACTTTTTTTTGCCAGCCATTGTTGTCGGTCTTACGTCCAAGCTCAATTTCCGCTAACGCGAAAAATTGTTCACTATTCTGAAAATATTCGCGCGCGTTTACTGCAAATATATGGGCGCATTCATTAATTCCCGCCTTTTCCATGTTAAGCGGGCCTTCTAAAGGAGCTAAAACTTGTATCAAGGTGTCCACGCAATCTTCTATTTCTACATCCATTTGTCCGGCTCCCGCTGTTTCTACTATCACAATGTCGGCGAACATTTTAGCGTGTGCAATTATTTTTGGAAGCGCATGTACGAGCGCGGATTTCTCTCCGCGCGAAGCGAGGCTTCTTAAAAACAATCCGTTGTCGCAGTCAAGTTCCGGGTCGCGAAATTCATTACGGTCAGCGAGTATTGCCCATCCTTCTTTTTTTGAGCTAGGATCGATTAAAATTGCCGCAACAGTCAGGTCTTTTTTTCTGAATTGTTTGACGAGGTTTCTCCCTAACGTGCTTTTGCCGGCGGCGGTAACTCCGGTTACTCCGATAACCCAGGAACAGGCATTTTTAACCTGGAGAGAACAATTTTCGTATTCCTGATAAAGCGAAATTGCTTTGGCCAGCGAGTTTCTTTTGGATTGATTAATCTGCTTCATTGTCCGAATTTCTCCTTTAAATTAGAGATTATTGTGGCGAAATCCGAAGACCCTGGCACGTAAATATTTTTAATACCCAATTTTTCTTTTATCATTTTTTCATCGGAAGGCAACATTATCCCGCCACCGATGATTTCTATGTCGCCTCTTCCGACAGCTTTCAGGCACCGCTGCAGGTCTTCAAAAAATCCCGGCACATAACCTATCATTGCCGAAAGCCCCACTAAATTGACATCTTCTTCGGCCGCGGCCTTTGCAATTGTTTCCGGTGTTGCGCGAAAGCCCAAATACACGACTTCCGCTCCCATTGTCTGGAAAATATCCTGCAACGCGTAGAATCCGACAGTGTGTCCGTCGTGTCCGCCTTTTGCAAGAAGCACGCGCACAGTTTTAGGAAATTTGTATCCGCCGGTCATTTCAAGCGCTTTGTCGCGGGACATCCGCGAAGAAACGCTGGGCATTGCATCCGGCCCGCCCCACACTTCGCAGAGCGCATTGTGAATTTCGCCCATGGTTGCTGTTTTTACTGCCGCGATAAGAGTCGGCATCAAATTATCTTTTCTTTCAGCAGCAAGCCTTACGCTGTCCAAAGCATTTTGGACAGCCGTTTCTGATCTATTTTTTTTGAATTTGCGAAGCCTGGCTAATTGCTCTTTTTCAAATCCGCGCCTGCTTTCCAGTTCCGCCACAATATCTGCAATTTCATCATCTAAGTTTTCATCCTTTGTAAAAAAATATTGTTTATCCGTGTCTGCTTTCCATTGTTCAAGCTTTGCAATTTCTTTTATGGCGTTTTCGTGTATTTTTCTTTGCGGGTAAGCCGCTTTAATGGCCGCTTCAATGCCGCCCATGTTTTCTATATTGGCAACTTCGCGTTTTGCTTCTTCGTATATTTTTTCAGTTTCTCTTTCCAGAGCCACGGCCCCGCCGAAAGCATCGGGAAAGTTTGTTATTCCGGTCTCTTCCAGTAAAACTTGCTGGGTGCGAATGGCGATTTTAACGCCTTTTTCAGTGGGCACACAAAACAATTCATCGTACGCATTTGTGTGAATGCTTTGTACTCCGCCCAAGATTGCCCAAAGCGCTTGGTACGCGATCCTCATGATATTATTCATTGGTTCGTTTCTTTGCAGGGTGCACCCGGCCGTTTGCACATGCATGCGGCACCACATAGATTGCAGTTTGGGATCTTTCAAATTGTAATTTGTTGGAATTGGCATTCCGAAAAACTTATGCGTAATTTCCGCCCAAAGCCAGCGAGCCGCGCGATATTTTGCGATTTCTTCCATGCCGTTATTATGCGAATCAAAAAAGAAAGAGAACCGTGGCGCGAATTGCTCGAATTTTAAGCCCCGTTCTAAAAGTTTTCTTGCATAGCCGATGCCGCTTTCAATAGGCAAGGCGACTTCAAGCGCCGCAGAACATCCTGCCTCTCTAGGTTGGTATCCTTTGAGCGATGTGAAGTACCATTTTGGCATGTGCCTTGCGCAGTATTCCATCAAATCCACTCCAAGGCGCAAGCCGTGCTTAAGAGGAAATAATATCTCGTTTTGGGCAAAGTGTTCGCTATAAATATCGTTTTGTATTGTTCCGCCCAGTTGCGACGGACAGATTCCGCGTTTTTCGGCTATACCAATATACATCGCCATTTCAACAGCCGCGGAAGCATTGATTGTTTTTGAAACCGTAACTTTATCGATTGGAATTCCTTCATACAAACTATATTCATCATCAATAGTATCAATCGCAACTCCGTCCCAGCCGACTTCATGCCGCGAGAGTTTTGCGTCGGAATCGTCTCCATAGAGAGTTGGCAGATCGTATGCGGTGGAAAGCCCGGTGCCTCCTAAAGAAAGAATTTTTTTAAATCGTGCGTTGGTGTGGCGCGCCGTTCCCATGCCGGCGAATAACCGAACGGTAGGTTTTTTGTCCTTATGCATTTTCGGATAAATTCCTGCTTTAAACGGATATTTTCCAGGTTCATCTATACTCATTTTTCAGTTTTCAATTCTGCCAAAACTATAGCACTAGTTTTTTATTTGCAAAAGTATTGTTTAGGATATACGCTCAATGCAGAAAGCTACTTGATAATGAACATCCAAATTGAAGACTGGGGCGTTGGTGTTCCGATTAGGCCGGCTCTTGAAAAACAAGATGATTATTGGGCGGAAAGAGTATATGGCAATGTCGCTGACCGCCTGATATTTGTTGAGCACGAGCCGGTTTATACAGTCGGAGCTTCGCTTACTTATCATCATTCGCTTGAAAAAATACGTCAGAATTTTAAATGCCCGCTATATAAGCTTGGTTGCGGAATAGAATATACAAGGCGCGGGGGACTTGCCACTTATCAGGGTCCGGGGATACTTTCGGTTTATTGTATTTTTAAAACAGATAGCTTTATCCCAGGAATCTTGAATAATATTTTATTATCGTCTGCGAAAAGCATGCTCCAAAAATTGGAACTGAAAACTCACCACGGCTTGCCAAACGCCGGAGTCGTTCCGGGATTGTATATAGGCTGCGGCAAAAAAATAGTTTCCGTCGGCCTCCAATTTTCCCGGGGAGTAACAAGGTTTGGTATGGCGGTTTCTTTGGATCCGGAAGAAAAATATTTGGAGCCACTGATACCGTGCGGCCTCAAAAATGTTAAGCTTACTTCATTGGCTCTGGAATCTGGCCTAACGAACATTGCTCCTGAAGATAGGCTGGAAATAAAGACGGTTTTAGCTCTGGAGATTCAAAAGTTTTGGAATAACTACAAACAAAAAACCCTAGGTTAAAACCTGGGGTTTTCAATATTTTCTTTTAAAAGACCGATAAATTTGTTGATGGCCGGTCCGTCAAAAAGGCGGTGGTCAAAAGTGACTTTGAGAGTCATCATCGGCCATTTTCTTATGTATCCCTTACGGATCACGGCTTTTTCTTCGGATTTTAAAACCGTAATCATCAGGCTTGACCCGAACGGCATCAAAGGTTCTACGAAGCCAATATGTTTAAATGCGCCCAAGTTGTTAAAGATAATATTCGGATGCGGGACGAAATCTTTGCCGAAAAGGCGGTTTTGTGCAGCTTTTTGGGTAAGAGCCGAGATAGTTCTGTTAAAATCGCTCATAATCATATTCCAAGGACATATTTCAAAACCACCCTGGATTTCTTCTCTTATCCTGGCGACGGCGGTTGATGTTAGCTCGTTTTTTTTGAATACCTGAAATGCCATGCCAAGATTCAGTGTGTCGTACTTAATAATTTTTGCTTCAGTTCCTTTTTCTCTGTTTTCATCGCGCCAAGAAACATTGAGTTCGGGCATTGTGTAGATGGCGTCCGCGATTTGATATATCAAACAGCTTGAAAATTTATTCCCGGTTGTTCTGTGAAATTCCAGCAAACTATATACATCAATATCGTCTCCGGCGGTTGCTTGTGGCGGCGCCTCTTTAAATTTTTGGGCGGCTTTTAAGCGGGAAATTGAAGGCCTTATCTCTTCCATATGAAATTTTCAATTACTGCCATCATATTAGCGCTTTCAAAAAAAAATAAAACCCCGTCACTCGACAGGGTCATTTTTCTTCTATCGTGCAAAGAACATCATTATAATGATAACGACCGCCTTCTTTTACTAATATCTCTTTTATTTCTCCCTCAAGCGGAGATGAAAATTCTCCGGTACCTTTTTCGTTTTCAATGGTTGCCAATGAATGTTGTTTCTGAACATTGTCTCCCACTTTAATTAAGATTTCAATTACATCAAACCACTCTTTGGTTTTGTCATTAAGCTCTTCGCTTACTTCCCAAACCACGTGGACTTCGCGGATTTTATTCATAGTATCATCTCCTTTGCTTCTGCTACTATATCCTCAACTTGCGGAACGCGCAACTTTTCCAAAGCAGGGTGCGCGGTTACGGAGCCGTCTTTCGCACCTAAAACGTCCATTTTTATATAGTAATCTTTCAGGTAATTATTTTGCGATTCCGCCCCGCCTTGCCTTACTTTTCTGACAAATGCGTTCAGCATTTTAATAATCTCGGCTCCGACGCCGAATTTTTCTTTAGCCTCATGTACAACCAGAACTTTTTCGGTTTTTGTGGCGCTACGGATAATCTCGTCCGTGTCCATCGGTACTATTGTTTGTAAATCGAGCACTTCCACCAACGCTCCATCTTTTGCTAAAATTTCCGCTGCCCTCAAAGAGCGCTCAACCATCATTGCTCCGTATGTAATTATGCTTAGGTGTTTTCCTTCGCGCGCGACTCGCGCTTCTCCAATCGGCAGAAAATACGGATCTTCCTCGACTTCTCCTTTTTTGTTGTAATGAGAAATTTGTTCAATGAAGATAACCGGGTTGCCGTCGGCAAAAGCGGAAAGCAGCAGGCCTTTTGCGGTGGCGGGCGTTGCAGGAGCAACTAATTTGATGCCCCCGGCATGCGCGATAAGAGCTTCAATCATTTCCTGGTGGCAATGATTGGAGACGAATCCTCCTCCGGCAGGCGCACGGATGATGAGTGGCAGATTTTCTCCGGTTACCGCGTAGTGCGTTCCTGCAAAGTTCAGTAACGGCCCGAACTCATATTTTGCAAAAGGGAAAAATTGATTTTCCATGCAGGGAATTAATCCGCTCATGGCTTGCCCAATCGCGAACGTACAAATTCCGTTTTCGTCCAAAGGCGTGTGGAAGACGCGCAGGCGACCAAATTTTTCTACAAGCTTTTTTGTTATGCCGTGCACCCCCCCAGACTCCACATCCTCTCCAAATATCCGGAGTTTAGGAAAAATTTCCAATCCTTGATGCATCGCTTCGGTAATAGCGCCGCCATAGGTAAGCGTTCTTATTTTATTTTTTCCATAAAACGAAAGCACTGGAGGAGGCTTAGAAGGAGCAAAAACTTGGTGAAGTTTTGTTGGCGCAGTATAAGTTTTTATTGCGTCGAAAGCTTCCACGAGATTTTTCGAAGCCTCGTCTTTGATCTCTTTTTCTTTTTTTTCGTTCAATACACCTTGTTTTTTTAGTTGTGCGGTGTAATGCAACAATGGTTCTCTTGCCAGCCATTCTTTGCGAAGTCCCTTTGGAACATAGTTCGACATCATCATGGTTTCGTGAGCATTGTGCCCGCTTACCCGTTCGGTTACGCATTCAATAAAAAAAGGTCCTCGTCCTGGAGTTTGTCGTAAATATTGGATCGCGTGTTTTGTTGCGCGCCACATGAGCACCGGATCTGTCGCCGGATTTAATACATAAAAAGGCATTCCATAGCCGGCGGCTGTAGATGCGAATAAGGGCTGGGGATTCTGATATCGTTTATCGGTGCGTATTGAACGGCCGTTATTATTGAGAATAAAAAGCACGGGCAGTTTGAAAACAGTAGCGAACTTGAAAGCAGAATGGATATTGCCGTGGGACATTGCCCCGTCTCCGAAAAATGCCAGGAGAACAGGATTTTTAATTTCTCCGGTTGGCTTACCTGTCGGTATTTTTTGTTTATTTATCACGTCGCGCAAATAATACATGGCATTGATAACACCGACGCCTACAGCGGTATTTATCCCCATATCAGAATCAAATCTTATGATATGTTTTTTTATGTCTCCAATATGGATTCCAAAATTATATCCGCCATAGATAGATTCTGCGAAAGCCCCGTTTTGGCAGATAATTTCTTTCTCGGAAATCCCGCGTCCTAGAAGAACTCCCTGAACCCTGTGGTCGGGCGCGAACCAATCATATTCTTCCGCGGCTAGCACCGCTCCTACACCGATAGCTTCCTGGCCGATGCCTGTAAAAATTTTTGGGATGAATATGTCTTTTTTTGCTTCATCATCAAGCATTTCTCCCAAAATGGTAGTGCGCAAAAGCAGCTTATAAAGAGACAAATATTCTTCTTCGGTAGGCACAAATTCAGTTAAATTAGGCAGAAAATCTTCCAATTTAGGCATTGATCACCTTTTTCAAGTTACATTCTAAAGTCATCATAAACCCGCCCTTTGCTTATACAAGCTTGACAAAACATCTTAACTTACGCTAAGCTTTTTTTAGATTAAAAAGGTAAAAAATGTCAGAAAAGCGTTGGATGTTTGTTGTTGCCACCCTGATCCTAATAGTGATAGGAATAGGCCGAGTTGCTTATAATGAGAACAAGGCGACGAAACCAGAGGAAATTATTAAATCTGCTTTAGTAATAAACAAAGCATATTTACCTAAAGACAATGTAGCGATTCCTGTGGTTGCTGGTAAGGGCGTGGCTGTGCTTGTGCCCGTAGAGAGGGGCGAGCGATGGTTTATTGAGGCTAAGGTTGACGGTGAGGTAATGGGGCACAATGTTGCCGGAATCATTAAGTTTAATGTTTCAAAAGAGATTTATGAATCGATAAGTGTGGGTCAAGAAGTTAGGCTGAAGTACGCTGTGAAAAGATTTAAAAGATTTTGGGGCGACCAATTTGTGCTACAGCCAGGCGCGGAACTAGTCGTGTTTTAAAAATCATTTTATTACCAATAAAAAACAGCCTAATCGGCTGTTTTTATTTTTTGTAAACTTTTGAATTGTTTTTGATGAATTCGATGAGGTCTCCTCTGGATAAAATTCCGAAACGGTCGCCGGCGTAATAAAGAGAGCCAATGTCTTTCGCGTGCTTCAGAATTGTTCCATAAAATCTTAACA
>JAUSHV010000033.1 GCA_030648495.1 bacterium | reverse complement strand
AGAATACGATAACTCTCTTTTGAGGGAGAAAAACGTTACCCAAAGCGAAAGACAGTTAAATAAACAACATGAACTTGCAGCCATAAATCTGGTAGAATATGCCGGACTTGGATTGGACAATAATAATAAGGCAATTGTTCTATTCGGAATATTGCGCGGAGATACTAAACCAGAAGACGTCCAATATCACCATGGTCCAATGAATGACGCGATGTTATTTGCTAATGCATTACGGATGGCCGAAGAGTTAGGCGCATTGAATAAACTAAAAGAAGCGTACCATAAACCTAATCAACATTGTCCAATTTGTCTAAAAGTACCAGTCACCGGCGAAGGTTGCCGTTAATCCGACAATAACGCCTTGCCTCATACAAAATCACCGCATTTAAATGCGGTATTTTTTTGCCGTGTCCGCCGGCAAAATATTTTGACATTGTGTAATGTTTGTGGTAACAAGAGTTAGAAAGGGACTTTGAAAATGAAAAATGCAAAACGCTTGAACATCAGAATTCATGGTCATGGAGGCGATGGAGTTGTTACGGCCGCAAAAATACTGGCTTGGGGAGTTATCGAAGGTGAAGGAAAGAATGCCCAAATGTTCCCAACATTCGGCCCCGAACGGTCGGGCGCTCCGGTTGTGTGTTCCGTCCGTATTTGCGAAAGACCCCTGCCGATTCCTATTGAAAATCCTGATATCATAGTTGTTTTTAAAACAGCCTTGAAGGATGATGGCGTGTTCGGCGGCATAGGAGAAAATTCCGTCGTTATCGTTGATTCCCCGGAACCAGCGATAAAAATTGCCAAGGCGCTTGGTCGTCCCATTTGGTCTCTGGATGCTTCCGGAATATCAAAAACTGAACTCGGCAAAGCGCTTCCGGGCATTGCGCTATTCGGGGCTTTGGTAAAAGCGACCGGCATTGTCGGTAGAAACAGCATGTTCCTGGCAATCCGCAATAATATCCCGAAAAAAAACCTGAGAGGCAATCTTCGCGCCGCACACCGCGGTTTCGAAGCAGTGCGGACAATCGGAGAACTTTCTAAACCATGCGTCTGCCTTTCCACCGAGACTCCGGCAAAACCGGCCTGGAATGAAATAATTCCGGGAGCCGTTCAAACCGACGCCGGAAATTCCAGAAATTATAAAACCGGCGGATGGGGCATTTCGCTACCGGTTATTGATCTCGATAAATGCAAAATGTGCATGATATGCTGGGCAATGTGTCCTGAAAATTCTTTCAGGGTCATGGGCGGTAAACTTGTTTTGGACGAAGAGCATTGCAAAGGATGCGGAGTTTGTTCCGAAGTCTGCCCAAAAAAATTCGATGCCATCAAGATGGAAATAAAAAAGGAGAAGCAAAATGAAAGTTAAAGCTCTGACCGGCAATGAAGCCGCGGTGGAAGCATTGCGCCAGATAAATCCTGACATATTCGCGATGTTCCCTATCACTCCAAGCACACAGATTCCTGAACTTTTTGATGAGTTAATTGCTCAAAAAAAAGTTGATACCGTAATGATACGGACAGAATCCGAACATTCGGCTATCAGCGCGGCCCATGGAGCTGCTCTTGCCGGCGCTAGAGTCGTGGATGCGACTGCGTCGCAAGGCATTGCACTAAAGCACGAGATATTGTACATCACGGCTGGCTCGCGCCTTCCGGTTGTCATGCTTGTCGCAAACCGCGCACTGTCCGCCCCACTCAATATTCACGCCGACCATTCTGATACGATGGGTTCGCGTGATGCGGGCTGGCTCCATCTCTACTCCGAAACCGTGCAAGAAGTCTACGACACGGTAATCCAGGCTTTCCGCATCGCGGAACATAAGAATGTACTTCTTCCGATAATAATCGGCTTCGACGGTTTCACCGTCAGCCATGCCGTCAGCCGCGTTGAGGTATTGGAAGACGATGAAGTAAAAAATTTCGTCGGCAAATATGTTCCTGAACATTCAGTTCTTGATACGGAACATCCCGCCACATTCGGACTTTTTGCGCTTCCCGATTACTACATGGAGTATAGAAGACAGGTAAGGCAAGGAATGTGCGAAGCGAAGAATGTTATTATTAGCGTCGGGCAGGAATTTGGCAAAAAATTCGGAAGAAATTACGGCCTTGTTGATAATTATAAAATGGAAGACGCGGATGTCGCTGCGATTGTCATCGGTTCGACCTCAGCAACCCTTAAAGATACGGTTGACGAGCTTCGTGAAAAAGGCATACGCGCAGGAGTTTTGCGCGTCAGGTCTTTTCGTCCGTTCCCGTCGGCAGAATTACGCCAAGCTTTGATGTATGTAAAAGCCGTTGCGGTGCTCGATAGGGCTGATTCTCCCGGAACTCCCGGCGGCCCGCTCTTTGCGGATATATGTTCGGCGCTTTATGGTATGCATGTTCAGCCTGTCCTCGTACCGAATATCTACGGTCTTGGCGGCCGCGAATTAATGCCTGATGATGCGATGAGTTTATTTAAAATGCTTCTTGAAACCGTAAAAAATGGAAAGCCGCCGAATGAAGAATTATTCATTGCCGTCCGCAAAAAAGGAAGTGTATTATGAACAATGTAAAAATACCTACACTGAAAGAATTGGAAACTGCAGAACCTGCGTTTTATGGCGGGCATCGCCTTTGCGCCGGTTGCGCCGAAGGAACAATTGTACGGCAAGTATTGGATGCCGCTAGATATGCGGAATTTGACGGAGCGAAAACTGATTTAAAAGATCCTTATCCGGTCGTTGTAGGCGTAGCAACGGGATGCCTTGAGGTTGCAACTACTCCGTGTCCGTATACATCATGGGGAGTTCCGACTCTCCATAATGCATTCGAGAATGTTGCCGCCACGATGTCCGGAGTAGTGGAAGCATATTCGGTCATGAGAAAAAAAGGCAGGCTTGCCTCAAAAAAAGAATACCGGTTCGTCGCGTTTGCCGGAGACGGAGGAACTTACGACATCGGTTTCCAGTCGCTTTCAGGAGCTCTTGAGCGTGGCCACAAATTTTTATATGTGTGCCTCAACAACGAGGGCTACATGAATACCGGAATCCAGCGCTCTTCAGCAACGCCTTACGGCGCCTGGACCACGACGACAAATGCCGGAAAAGTCGAATGGCGGAAGAATCTCACGGAAATAATCGCCGCGCACGGAATTCCGTATGTCGCGCAAGCCGCACCATTTTCAACGAAGCCGCGCGACCTTTACGAAAAAGTTGGCCGGGCATTCGAAGCAGAGGGGTCCGCATTCATGAATATTCTTTCGCCCTGCAGTCGCGGATGGAGATTTCCTGAAGGAGACACGATAAAACTCGCAAGGCTCGCAGTAGAAACATGCTACTGGCCGCTTTTCGAAATAATCGAAGGGAAGTGGACCTTGAATTACAAACCAAAAGCCAAGATGCCTGTTGTTGAATTCCTTTCGGCGCAGGAAAAATTCAAAGGCGTTCTCGGCGATAAAGAAAAAGTTGCCTACATCCAAAACCGTATCGACCAAGAATGGCAGACCCTACTTACTAAATGTGGAGTGTAAAAAAAACAAAGAATAAATCCCGTCCCCGACGTATAGTCGCGAGACGGGATTTTTTTATTACTTTGACGCTTCGCCGTTCAGCATATCTTCCGCTTTTTTGGCTAATTCCACCAAAAAAACTATATCCTCCGGAGACATGGTCCTCGGCTGCGTATCCTTTATGCAAAAAACTCCTATTGGCTGGTCGCTTTTCCTTTCATGTATCGCAACACCGGCGTAAAAACGAATATAGGGAGGCCCGACAACCATAGGGTTATTCGCAAACCTTTCGTCTTTTAATGTATTTTCAACTATAAATATATCACGCGAAAACATGGCGTGTCCGCAAAAAGAAATCTCTCTTAGCTCTGAATGTGATTGTGTGCCCTGACAGGATTTATACCATTCTCTGTCTTTGTCTATTACCGTAATTGTCGAAATGGCAACATTAAAACGCTTTATGGCGGTTTTTGTTAATTCATCAAACCTCGCTTCTGGCTTGGTATCAAGTATATTCAGCCTTTTTACGGCATCCATTCTTCTTTCTTCATCTGTCGGAATCGGAGCTTTTAACATTTATTAAGTATACCTTATTTTGTATGCGAGTGCCCATATCTCTATCTTTCCGCGCTCAAATCTTTCTCCATAAAAACAACATCAACCCATGTGCCATCTTTTATTTGCGCGCGATTCCGCAGAGTCTCCATAATCTTATAGCCATTCTTTTTTGAAAATTCTATAGTCTTTAGCCTGTCAGCTATAATACCCAAGCGGACTTTGTGCGCGCCCATAGATTTTGCCCATTCTTCTCTTGCCTTCACTAATTTTCTAGCTATTCCCTGCCCACGATATTCCGAAAGTACTCCGAGCTTATGCAAAACCGGAATCCCCGGAAGTTCTTTATAAAAATTAATACGCCCCATCCCGATAAATTTGTCATTTTCAACCGCAACAAACACCTTTGCGTCTTTATTTTCCAAGCCTCTTATCCATCTTTCTTCGGAAAGTGCCGCTATCTCATCATATTGATCAACAAAAGCCTCCGGATCATTTTTTAGAAGCGCCAGATATAAATCCCGAACTTGTTTCCATTCTTTTGTAGTTGCTTCCCTAATTTCCATACCGCAATTATAGCAGGTTACAACCTTTGTGAGACAAAAAGAAAAACCGCTGGCTGTTCCAGTCGGTTATTTTGTTTTTCGTTTCTTCGTGACTTCCGCCATATAGCGCTCGCTATGAACATTTATCAGCAAAACCCACAAAGTGTGAACTGTTTCAGTATTAATATCTTTAGGAACAAGTTTTTCTACGTGATGAAACCATTTTTCTTTGCGTAATTCTTCGAGAGTGCCTTCGCCTAAATGGTTTATAAAATCCGCCAACTCATTGACGCTCAAAGCGCCGATCAAGCTAATATCCATTTATATCATCCGTACAAAATTCCTAAAAACAAAATAGCGCATATGCGCTATTTTGTCAATGTGGGGTGCCTAAAGGGAATCGGACCCTTGTGACCGCTGCCACAGAGCGGTGCTTTACCACTAAGCTATAGGCACCATATTATTTTTTAAGCAGCGGCTCTATTCTCCATCTTTCTGAAAACTTCGGCTGCCTCCTCACCTATTTCTCCCATTCTCACTAAATATTTTTTATTATCTTCCCGGCTATCGGGAATATCATAAATCAAAACATGCGCTTTCAGGTCGTGGAGATTATTTCTTTTTATTTCAGACTCTACTTTCGCGTCGGTTTTTAGGTCAAACATTACAATATAAGACCCTCTGTGGTTTTCGTTTTCAATCTCGATAAAAACATCCGCGCCGTGCCAATGATCCAGCGGCGAACCTACCGCCGTAAAAATTTTTATCCTATCCATGTCCTCGTCCTTTGTGAAACCCAGGGCATCAATAAATTCAATCCTCAAATCATTCAGAAACGGCTTCGCGGGATTTATCGGGTCATACGGACTAAATTTTCTTACCAAATGAAGCGAGTCTTCATAAGAAACATAACCGTTTTTTTTCTGAACATCTTTGAGCTCTTTAAGATACTCCGGCGTAGGGTTAATTTCACCCAAAGTAAAATGTTCATTTAATTTTCCTGAATTTTCTTCATGGCCACGATACTCCGTCATCATGAATGGAAATATAGCATAAATCCTGTTTTTTTGCTAGTATATTTTAATATTGATTGAAAGATGCCGTGGTAGCTCAGTGGTAGAGCAGACGCCTGAAGAGCGTCGTGTCGGGTGTTCGATTCACCCCCGCGGCAAAAAATACTGCGCGATTAGCTCAGTGGCAGAGCGACCCGTTTACACCGGGTAGGTCGTAGGTTCAATCCCTACATCGCGCACATTGGAAATAAAAATACTTCCATTTATGGAGGTATTTTTTATTTCCAAGAGTTTGGTTTAGAGGATTGAACCGCGGGCCGCAGGCGCCGAAGAGGCGCCGTAGGTTTCGAGCTTCAACAGAAGTGAGAGGCAATCCCTACATCGCGCACCATTTTATATAGTTTTTAAAAGTCTGGTGTATTACACATCCTAATATTTTATGAGCGATTTTATATTGTAGTTCTTCAATTTTTCTTGCCCACCCATCGGGAGCTCGAGCAAAACAGCAATGCCGACAATCTTGCCTCCCAATTCTTCCGCCAACTTAATCGCCGCCTCCGCCGTCCCTCCGGTTGCCAAAACATCGTCGACTATTAAAACGCGCTCTCCTTTCTTAATCGAATCTATATGCATCTCCAAAGAACCCTTGCCATATTCCAAATCGTGCTCGCGTAAAATTTTATCCCAAGGCAATTTTCCTTTTTTTCTTACGACAACCATTCCTGCTTTCAAAAGATAGGCAACCGCGGATGCAAGTAAAAATCCGCGGGCGTCTATTCCGACTACTTTATCAATTTTTTTATCTTTAAAAAAACCGGCGATACCGTCTATCGCTTCGCAAAAAGTCACCGGATCCTCAAGAAGAGGGGTAATGTCCTTAAAATGAACTCCGGGGGTAGGAAAATCATTGATTTCCCTAATTTTAGCCTTAAGGTTCGGGTAGTTGTCCATATATACATTATATAACTAAAAACCCTGAAATAATTTTCGAGGGCTATTTTTCCTTTAAATTGTTTGCCTATGTTTTTGCGCGGGAGAGGATTTGAACCTCCAAGGGGTTGCCCCCGCTACCACCTCAAGGTAGTGCGTCTGCCAATTTCGCCACCCGCGCATGATGATTTAATCTTAATGCGTTAAAGAGGTTGCGTCTAGCAAATTTATTCTTTTTCCGCTTTCTCCTTCGGCGCCTCTGCCGCTTCTTTCGCGGCGATTTCGGCGCGGCGCGCTTCAGCGAAGCTGACGCGGACTGATTTCATTTTTTTGCGGATATCCCGCGCGGCTCTTTCACGGACATAATAAAGCTTGGCGCGTTTATATTTCGCGCGCGACTTTATCTCTATCTTGTCGATATCCGGCGAATACAATGGGAATATTCTTTCAACGCCAACGCCGCTTATTATTTTGCGGAGAGTAAATGTAGCCCCTGGCTCGGCTCCATGTTTGCGGGAAAGAACAAGGCCCTCAAAGGCCTGGAGGCGGGTTTTATCCCCTTCTTTTACTTTTTGGTATACCCGTACCGTATCTCCCGCGCGAAAATCCAGATTTTTGCGGGTTTCGGAGTTAACCGGAGAATAGATTAAATTTAATGTCGGCATGGGGAAAGATTAGCACGGGTTTTTAGCGAAGGCAAGGTGAGTGGTTTTTGAGCGATTTGTGAGGCCTCTGAACCTTCGGAGCCCCGCAACTGCGGGGCGAGAATGAGCTCAAAAATTACTCAACTTGCTTGAGCAAAACCAGTTCAGAGTCTCATTGGTTCTGCTTTAACACTGCTTCCAAATCTTCCGGCAAATCGGCTTCCAATCTTAACCTTGAGCCTGATTGGAGAGTAAACTCAATCGCGGCAGCATGCAAAAATTGGCGCGTAAGCCCCGCAGGGCAAATAAATTTTTTGCCAGCGTAAAGCTTATCGCAGACCACCGGATGGCCGATGGCTGCAAAATGCGAACGGATTTGATGAGTCCGTCCGGTTTTAGGATAGGCTTCAACAAGCGTAAGCCCGCCGAAAGCTTTCACATTCAGGCGGGTCGAGTCATCAAACCGTTTGATGACTCGATATTCAGTAACAGCCTCCCTGATCTTTCCTCTCTGCTCTCCTATCGCCACGCGCTTTAAAGGAGTTTTTTTGCTCCTGCCAATCGCTAGATCAATTTTTCCTTCGCGATCTTTAACTTCCCCAACAACTAAAGTTAAATAGGTTTTTTTAATCTCATGATTTTGAAATAGTTTTCTTAAATATTCCTGGGTTTCGATATTTTTTGCAAATAGAATTATACCTGAAGTATCTTTGTCCAGGCGGTGAACCGGCAAAAAATCTGGTCTTTGCCCCAAAGCCCAGTCAAAAATTACGCCACATGGTTTATTTACCGCTGCTAAATTATCATCTTCATATATTATTTCCAGTTGCGCACTCATTACTCTCATGCTAACCTTATAAAAGAATTAGAGCAATAAAAATGGCAAAGAAAGTTTTATGTGTTGATTTAGGAAATGTGCTCATTGAATTCACCGGTAAGCCTGTTGCTGATTTGATAAAAAAAGAGAAAATAAAAGATTTTGTTGACTCCAGCATAACAAAACACGACACAGACGAGCTCCATCTTTGGTCGCTTTACCAGCATATGAAAAAAGACGGATTTTTTTCGGGTGAAGTGCTCTGGGAAAACTTTGTCGGAGCCTATTCGCTATGTCTTAACGGAATCCATATGCCGATGTACCACGCTCTTGCCGATTTAAAACAGCGCGGCGTAAATCTTGTATGCATCACCGACAACAATCACTTTATGTTTTCTCAAACAACCATACAATACACGCTGATTTTCCCGCTTTTTAGGAAGGATGGCGTTGACCAATTTGTCTTGTCGCACGATATTCATTCTTTAAAAAGAAATGGCACGCCATTCACGCACGCTTCAAGCGTATTCGGTTTTTCACCAAGCGACGCCTGTTTTGTAGATGACCAGCCATATAATATAGAAGCGGCTGTTAAAATCGGCTATGACCGAGACGCTTGTTTTCTTTACAAAATTAATAGAAAGCGCAATCACGAACAATTTCTAAAATTCTTAGACAAACATTTCCCCGCAAAGTAAGCGGGGACCAGCCCGACAGAGTCATTCTGGCGGGTTTTATTTTATAATACTTCCCGGCGGAGACTCTTTGTCCGGCGCCAGCAAAATCGGACCATCTTCCGCATCAGCGGCAAGAAGCATCCCCTGCGATTCCAGTCCCAACAATTTTCTCGGCTCAAGATTCGCAACTACTACTATTTCCTTACCCACCAAATCTTCCGGCAAATAGACTTTCCCGATACCCGCAACAATTTGCCTCTCCTCTTCGCCAAGCGAAACCACAAGCTTCAACAATTTATCAGAGCCCTCAACCCTTTCGGCGGTTAAAATTTTCGCGACCCTTAAATCAATCTTTTTAAATTCTTCGTAAGAAATTGTTTCCATTTATTTATATTTTTATCTGGTGCGCCCATGAGGGATCGGACCTCAGACCTTTCCCATGTCAAGGGAACGCTCTACCACTGAGCTATGGGCGCAAATATTACTTAAATTATTGATTATAATTTCTCCCATTGCAAATATCGGAAGAAATGCTTCAGATTATTTTTTAAGCAAAGCGCCCAGGGCCTTATAATGCTCTTCTGATACTTTATCGCCATTTTGAATTAAAATATTTCTCACAAGCCAGCGGATATTTTCTTCTTTTGACATATCTCTTCTTAGCTCGGGTAAATCCAAGGCGGGATCATTTATAAACGATTGCAATTCTTCAAAAGAAATTTGGTCTTTTTTTGATGGTATTTCCATAAATTTTTGCTCCCACCGGGATTCGCCTCTCGCCGTTGCTACGGCTCGAAACCTACAGCACCTCTTCGGTGCCTGCGGCCCGCGGTTCTCATCCCGTCGTGTTCAAGCGTTCTATTTTATAATTTTAACTGTGCGTTTGCTCCCACCGGGATTCGAACCCGGGTTCTCGGCTTGAAAAGCCGGTGTCCTAGGCCAGGCTAGACGATAGGAGCGCTTTATTCCTTGCATTGATTTTACAATAAATATGCGTAAAATCAAGATATCTTATGAAAATACTTGCCATAGAAACATCATGCGATGAGACTGCTATTTCAATTATAAAAGGTAAAAAAACGCTTAAAGGCGATGATTTTACGATTCTTTCGAGCCATATTTCATCGCAAGTCAAAATTCACGCTCCTTTCGGAGGCGTTGTGCCGAATCTTGCCAAGCGTGAGCATATCAAAAATCTGCCGATTTTGTTGAAGAAGATTTTAAAAGAAA
The DNA here is from genome assembly GCA_030648495.1 of bacterium. Classification (GTDB taxonomy): domain Bacteria; phylum Patescibacteriota; class Minisyncoccia; order UBA11713; family 2-01-FULL-45-33; genus 2-01-FULL-45-33. The sequence continues at coordinate 23,341 of JAUSHV010000033.1, read as the reverse complement.
TCCCACCCCCACTTGGAAGCCGAGCACCCAAGTTGGATGCGATTGCCGTCACATCAGGCCCCGGACTTGAGCCGGCATTGTGGACGGGTATAAATTTCGCGCAAAAACTGGCGGAGGAATATAAATTACCGCTTATTCCCGTAAACCACCTTGAAGGACATATTTACTCCGCATTCATGCACGAGGATAAATTTATCATTCCAAAAAATATTTTTCCTTTGCTTACATTAATAGTATCGGGCGGACACACCGAGCTCGTTTTGGTAAAAAAACATTTAAGCTACAAAATTTTAGGAGAAACCTTAGATGATGCTGCCGGCGAAGCCTTTGACAAAGTCGCGAGGATGCTTGGACTTCCTTATCCGGGCGGGCCGGAGATTTCTAAAATAGCAAAGAAAGGAAATCCAAGCGCAATAAACTTTCCACGTCCAATAATAAACTCTAAAGATTTAAATTTTAGTTTTTCCGGGCTGAAAACAGCGGTGCTTTATTATCTTCGCGACAACCCAAAATTTTCAAAAGCCAACGTTGCCGCGTCATTCGAACAAGCCGTCGTTGATGTTCTTGTTTCAAAAACATTGAAAGCGGTAGCAGAATTTAAACCAAAAACCATAGCTCTGGGAGGCGGGGTCGCCGCAAACGACAGGCTTCGCAAAGAACTCTTAAAAAAAATCCCTGGCATCTTGCTCCCTGAAAAACAATTCACCGGTGACAATGCCTCGATGATAGCTGTAGCCGCCTATTTTAAAGCCAAGGCCAAAAAAATCTCAAACCCGTCCGCCAGCTGGCGGACAATCAACGCCCAAGGCGGCTTAAAATTGTAAATTCACCCGAAAATTGGCATAATTTAGGGAATGCCCAGCATTTTCGACAAACCATACGAACCGAAAGAACACGAAGAAAATATCTACAGGATATGGGAAGAATCCGGTTTTTTCAATCCGGATAAATTGCCCCCGCCGACCGCGAGGCAAGCCGGGAACCGGGAAAAAACTTTTACGATAATAATGCCACCTCCCAACGCGAACGGACATCTTCATGCCGGGCATACTCTTTTTATAACACTTGAGGATATTATGACCCGTTTTGAGCGAATGCGCGGGAAAAAAACTCTTTGGATTCCCGGAGCTGACCACGCCGGATTTGAAACGCAAATAGTTTACGAAAGAGAGCTTGAGAAACAAGGACGCTCGCGTTTTGGAATGGACCCGCAAAAGCTTTACGAAGAAATTTTAACTTTTACCTTAGAAAATAAAAAATACATGGAAGCAGATGTGCGCGCAATGGGAGCTTCCTGCGACTGGTCGCGGGAAAAATTTACGCTAGATCCGGAAATCATCCGCGAAACCCAGCGCACATTCAAACAAATGTTCGATGACGGCCTGGTATACCGCGGAAACCGAATAATCAACTGGTGCCAGAAACACCAAACTTCACTTTCCGATGTAGAGACCGAATTCAGAGAACAGAACGATCCTTTCTACTATATTAAATATGGACCATTTACTATTGCGACTTCGCGTCCAGAAACAAAATTCGGAGACAAATATGTTGTCATGCACCCGAAAGATGAGCGCTATAAAGAATATAAAGACGGGCAAAGATTGGAAGTCGAATGGATAAACGGGAAAATTACGGCTACCGTAATTAAAGACGAGGCGATTGATATGGCCTTCGGAACAGGGGTTATGACGATTACCCCGTGGCACGATGCGGTTGACTTTGAAATTGCAGAAAGGCACGGCCTGGAAAAAGAACAGATAATTGATTGGCGGGGCAAACTTTTGCCTGTTGCCGGGGAATTCGCGGGCATGAAAATAAAAGAAGCGCGCTCAAAAATCGTTGAGAAGTTGAAAGAAAAAGGGTTGCTAATAAAAATTGATGAAAATTATCAACACAACGTGAAAGTTTGTTACAAATGTGAAAATCTGATTGAGCCACAAATCAAGGAACAGTGGTTCGTAAAAATGAAACCGCTTGCAAAGCTTGCGATTGATGCGGTAAATGACGGAAAAATCAAATTTATTCCTGAGAATTATAAAAAAATATTTCTATATTGGATGGAAAACACAATTGACTGGAACATCTCACGCCAAATTGTCTGGGGAATACCAATACCGGCGAAACTCTGCGAAAAATGCGGTGTGGGGTTCCCGGATCTGGAAAACAAAATAAATAAATGCCCCAAATGCGGTGGCGAAGCTGTGGCTGACACGGATACTTTTGATACCTGGTTCTCATCCGGACAATGGCCGTATTTGGTGCTGGGCTACCCTGACAATAAAGATTTTAAAACATTTTATCCTACCGACATTATGGAAACTGGACACGATTTAATATTCCGCTGGGTTCCGAGGATGGTTATTTTTGGTCTATACCGCGCAAAAATTATACCTTTTCACACAGTTTACCTCCATGGCCTGGTCAACGACGCAAAAGGCAAAAAAATGAGCAAAAGCAAAGGTAATGTTATAAATCCGCTGGAACTTTCCAAAAAATATGGAACGGATGCTCTGCGCATTGGACTTATTGTAGGAAATACTCCGGGAACGGACCTCGCGCTGTCCGAAGACCGTATACGCGGATATAAAAATTTCGCAAATAAAATCTGGAACGCGACAAGATTTGTTCTGATGAATTCCTCGGACATTGACCGTTCTAAAAAACCTGAGATTACTGTAGAGGATCAAAAACTTCTTGATGAACTAAAGATGATTTCCGAAGACGTGACCACGGATATGGAAAATTTTAGATTTTATCTGGCGGCGGAAAAACTTTATCATTATTTCTGGCACGCTTTCGCGGATAAAATAATTGAGGCGTCAAAAGAAAAAATAAAAAACGAGGATAAATCAATAATACTTTCTGCCAAATGGACTATTTTCGAAATTCTCTCGATATCACTTAAACTCCTCCACCCATTCATGCCGTTCATCACAGAAAAAATTTGGCAGGAAATGGGAAATAAAAAACTATTAATGGTTGAGAGCTGGCCCGCCACAGCGGATAAACAAAAATGAGCCTCACAATGCTTCTTTTATATATCATTCTCTTCGGATTCATACCTCCGGTACTTTGGCTCGTCTTTTGGGTCAAAGAAGACCCGCACCCTGAACCTAGAAAAGAAATTTTGGCGGTGTTCTTCGCGGGCATGGCTATTGTGGCGCTCGCGGTATTTTTGGAAAATTATTTTTTCAAATCAAATCAGCTTTCCCGCGAAGCTTTCGGTTATAGCCCTGCTATTTTTCAGATTGTAAATCTTCTTGGGTTCGCTTTTATTGAAGAAATATGTAAAATGCTTGCTGTCATATTTACGGCTCTCCGTTCAAAATATTTCGATGAACCGATAGACGCAATGATCTATATGGTAACCGCTGCCATGGGTTTCGCCGCACTGGAAAATATTTTGTTTATCGCGGACAGCCTGCAGTACAGCGTAAACCAGACAATCCTTGTGAGCGCCTTTCGCTTTATAAACGCAATACTGCTTCATGCCTCTACCGCCATCCTTATCGGCGCCGGCTTCGCGTTCTCATATTTTCACCACGAACGGAGGTGGAAAGAGCTTGGAGGGGCTATAGTTTTCAGCACTTTATTGCACGCTTCTTATAATTTTTTTATAATTAACAATACAGACAATATCGGCGAAAACTTCGGGCAAATAATTGCGACAGGTCTCGTGCTTCTGGGCGCTGTAGCCGGGCTCTTCTTATTTGAAAGGGCAAGGCGTATAATTAACATATAAAAGTAATTTCAAACAAACCTATGGAAAAACGTTCATTTTTTGAAAGGCTTACCGGTAGCGTAAAAATAGACGAAGCAATGAATTCGGTGCATTTAAAGCCTACAAATTTGGGTTCTGTGCGCGCCACCGTAGCAGCAACGTCCGTTGAAACCGAGGAAGAGGCCCAGCTTACGGTTGACGTCTGGCAAACGCCTGATGAAATTATCGTCCAGAGCATCGTTGCGGGCGTAAAACCCGAGGATTTGGACGTGTCTATTTCGCAAGACTCTATCACGCTCTCCGGAAAACGCGAAAGATTGAAAGAGGTAGCGGGAAGCGATTATTTTTACCAGGAACTCTACTGGGGCGCGTTTAGCCGTTCTGTCCTCTTGCCACAGGAGATAGACCCCGACGAATCCGAAGCAACAATCAAAAACGGCCTTGTTACCATCCGTCTCCCAAAACTCGACAAAACCCGCATCCAAAAGCTCAAGATCAAGAACGAGTAAGTAGTTCGCAACCTATTGATTTTTTCTTTCATTCTTGCAACAATAGGAACATGACTATTCAGATAACAGAAAAACGGCTAAAAAACTTAATTCAAGATAGTGTCGCCAAAACATTCGATTCTAAATTTATGCAATTTGGCGCTTTATTATTGCCTTACGTGTCTAAAAAGGAACAGAAAGAAATAGAAAAACTTTACAAAAAGCCCACTAGAAAAGTTTCTAAAAGTTATTTGCTCAAAGCATGAACTTGCGGATAGGTCTCAGCAGACAAGCTGAGAAGTTTCTTGCAAGAAATCAAATCCCGCAAAATGAGATATTTAGCGCCATTAAAGACGCTGTTGGAAAATTTAGAGGCGAAGATATTAATGTTAATATTAAAAAACTAAGCGGGAAGTGGGAAGGCTTTCATAGAATTCGAAAAGGGAAGCTCCGTATTATTGCGGAGTTTAAATTTGATCATTTTGTTGTTTTTATTGAAGTCATTGACTGGCGCGGCGGAGCATACAAATAATCCACCATTGCGAAGTTCTTAAACAAAACTCGACAAAACCCGCATCCAAAAGCTCAAGATAAAGAACGAGTAGGGCGCGATTTTATCCACACTCTCTCATTTAAACATTCTTAGGCGTATGCTATTTTACTAAGAGATTAAATTCTTAGGAGAATAGCATGACCAAAATGAAAAGGCTGATCTTTGGAGACGGCTTGATGTCGCCGTCATTGAACGGAAGTAAAAGATTTACTGTCAGAAAATACAGAGAAGGTTCGCATGATTTTGCGAAAGACGAGATTTTTGTAGGCGAGTTTAAGGACGGGCTCAACATTTTGCTTCGCGCTTTGGCGGACACAAAAATAGCCGAATTCAGACGCCTAAGAGCAAATAAAAAAGATACTGAAAAAAACGGTTATTATTTCGATAAGGAATACTTGAAAGATCTTGCAAATTTTTATCCTGATCTTACTTGGAACACCATGGGAGCGGTAATTATATTCGAAATCCTTCGAGTAAACGACGTGCCGGTAGTACAATTTAACGAACACGCGAAAACCGATTAATTCGGTTTTTTTATTTGTGAGATTTTAAACAATCTTCTTCCTTTTGAGGAGAAGTGAATTTGATACCACTGAAATTGAACTTGTGGCCATGGCAATTGAGGCAAATATCGGATTTAGCAAAAGACCGAAAAAAGGATAAAGTGCGCCCATCGCGACGGGAATTAAAATCACATTATATCCGAATGCCCAAAATAAATTAAGGCGGATGGTACGCATTGTTTTTTTTGACAATACAACCGCGGCCGCTACTGATTTCAAATCTTTATTAATGAGAGTAATATCCGCCGCTTCAATGGCAACATCCGTTCCGCTTCCCATTGCAATCCCAACATCCGCGGCGGCGAGCGCGGGGGCATCGTTTATACCGTCGCCGACCATGGCTACAACTTTTCCTTCCGCCTGAATTTTTCTCACCTCTGCTTCTTTTTGGTCAGGCAACACTTCAGCAAGAATTCTGGTGATACCTAATTTGTGTCCGATAGCGCTGGCCGTCCTTTGATTGTCTCCCGTTATCATAACCACCTCTATGCCGAGCTTCTGCAAAGCAGAGAGCCCTCCCAAAGCGCTTTCTTTAATTATATCCGCAACGGCAATAAGTCCGGCAAGTTTATTTTCTATGCCAATCATCATAACTGTTTTGCCGGCACTTTCCATCTCGCCGATTTTATTTCCGGCCAATCCGATATCAATACCTTCCTTATCCATCAACCGCTTATTGCCAAAAGCAATTCTTTTACCGTCAACAACGCCTTCAACTCCGTGTCCCGGAATGGCCTGAAATTTTTCAACCTTAGATAATGTAAATTTTTTTGCTTCTGCAGCTTTAACAATCGCTTCGGCAAGTGAATGCTCCGAGCCTTTCTCAATTGACCCTGCTAATTTTAATAATTCATCCTTGTCTATTGAACCAAAAACGACGATATCAGTTACTTCCGGCTGTCCTTTTGTCAGCGTGCCGGTTTTATCAAAAATAATTGTGTTAATTTTGTGCGCGGTTTCCAAGCTCTCGGCATCTTTGATAAGAATACCCTGCTCCGCTCCTTTGCCTGTGCCGACCATAATGGCGGTAGGGGTAGCTAGGCCCATCGCGCAGGGGCAGGCAATAATAAGAACAGCGATAGTGTTGAGCAACGCGAATAGAAGCGTAGGAGCGGGGCCAAAAATATACCAGACGGCAAAAGTTAGAAAAGAAAGCATTATTACTACCGGTACGAAATAAGAAGACACCAAATCGGCAAGCCGCTGAATCGGAGCTTTACTTCCCTGGGCCTCCTGCACCAATTTAATAATCTGGGCCAGCATTGTATCTGCCCCGACTTTTGTGGCTTTAAAAGTAAAAGTACCGGTCTTATTCATTGTTGCTCCGACCACCACATCCCCTTTAGCCTTATCAACCGGCATGCTCTCGCCCGTAATCATAGAGTCATCAATTGATGACTCTCCTTCAACGATAATACCATCGACAGGAATTTTTTCGCCCGGACGGACGCGGATAATATCGCCGATTATTACTTCGCTTATCGGTATATCTATTTCTTTTCCGTCTCTTAATACTCTGGCTGTCTTTGCCTGAAGCCCGATAAGTTTTTTAATTGCTTCCGATGTGCCGGCCTTGGCCTTTGCTTCAAAATAACGGCCGAGCAAAATCAATCCGATAATTATCGCCGCGGTATCAAAATAAGGCATCGGCTCAATGCCGATTTTTATCAGAAGCTCCGGCGACATAGTAACAAAAACAGAATACACATACGCAACTGTCGTGCCGATTACAACCAACGTATCCATATTCGCAGTCCTATGTTTCAAAGCCGAAATCGTAGCCCGGTAAAAACCAAAACCGGCCCAAAATTGAACCGGAGTAGCAAGCAATAATTGCACCCAAAAATTCTGCAGAATCATCGGCGCAGTTTTCATAAGTCCCGGGAAAGCGCCCCACAAAATTAACCCGCCCAAAACAAGGCTGACTGAAACCTTACGCCGCAAGTCGCGGAGATCACGCTGTTTTTCTTTCTGTTCCTCGTCCTCTGTTCTTATTTCCTCGCCAATCAACGCCTGATAGCCGACATTGGAAACGGCCGAAGAAAGTTTTTCGTCGGTAACTTTTGCTGAATCATATGTCACAGTTGCTTTTTCAGTCGAAAGATTAACAACGGCCTGCGTTACGCCTTCTACTTTTTTAAGCGAATCTTCAAGTATCATCACGCATGACGCGCAATGCATGCCCTTAATCGAAAAAGTTTTTTTATTTTGATTCATATGATTTTCTTTATGATCGTGGCCATGAACCTCTTTCTCTTTTTTCGCGAGGAAAAACCAATAGGTAAACCACATACCCAAAGAGCTTACGACGAGAATGATTATTTTGTCTATACTCATATATTTAGTTTAATCTTCTATATTAATTTCGGCTAATAACGGTAAATCCCGAGCCACGAGTCATCATGCCCATACTGCAATTGAAAGGAATATCTCCCGTGCGCGAAGGGATAAAGGTAATTATGGTAATTCCTTCAGGTATCAGGTATTTGCTAATGCCCAAAGACGGCATTACTATTACGCGGCCGCATCCGGCTGCGTTACCGCCATCTATCTGCCACTCAACCGGCACACCTTCAACAACTGTAAATCTGTTGGGCGTATATGTATAACCGCTGACTTTCATTTTCACAATCTGCTTTCCGTTCACAATTTGTACCGGAGACGCATCAGGTTGTTTAAAATCGAAACTGTATCCCGCAAGTGTTAAACCGTTGTTTATATTGAATACGGCGAGCAAGACAATCAATACACCGGCGAATCTCAAAAAGTGTTTTTGAAATACGCCTTTGGCAAAGCTTGAAACGGCGCTGAGCGAAAGCAATGCAGGCAAAGTCCCCAATGAGAACGTAAACATTGTTAATGCTCCGATTTTCCAGTCTCCGCTTGCCAAAACATACAGCTGCAATGCCTGTGTAAAGCCACAGGGCAGAAAAAATGTTAATGAGCCAAGAACAAACGGCGCGCCCCTGCTTTCTTTTGTACTAAGATCGTGAATTTTGTGGCTGATGAATTTCGGCATTTTCGGGCTGAACCGCCTTAATCCCGGAAAAAGATGAAGCAATTGAAATCCGAGCATAAGCATTACTACGCTCACCAATATCATAAGATAGCCGTTTACTTTTGGCGAAAGAGTCATCACGGAGCCCAATACTCCAACCGCGGCGCCAAAGACGGTATACCCCGCAATGCGTCCGGCATTAAAATAGATATGCGGTTTGAATTTTTGAATTCCTGTGAGATTAGGATGTGCTTCGTTGTACTTCCCCGCAAGTGCCAAGAGAAGCCCTCCTACAACGGCGATGCATGACGATACTGCGGCGACCAAACCGATAACGAAAATCAGACTGTAACTCATGCGCTGTGTTACGGAAATAGCAGGCAGAAAATCCAGTTGTTTCAAAATATAATACAAAGAAACAATCACAAGAAAAATCCACCCTATCTGCAAATAATCCGTAAAGGTATTTTTATGAGCAACGGCGTGAGAACTATTACTGCGTTCATCCCACGAAGAAACCTGATAGCCGTCTTCTTTTACCAGCCTATTCAGCTGGTGCAAATCCGGTTCGCACGAGCAAATAAGCTCCGCTTTGCCGTTCGCGTGATTTACTTTAACTTTTTCAATTCCGGCAACTTGTTTGAATTTCCGTTCAATAAGAATCTCACAGCTTGAGCAATGCATGCCGTGAATTTTGAGTTTTACTTTTTTTAATTGTTGGTTATCCATAAATATTTTATTACATTCCACAACTACTTAATAAAAATACAACTACAAAAAGCCTTGTTAACCACAAAGCTTATATTGTTGCCGGCTAGTAGATTTTGGGGTTGAGAATGCCCTGAGAAAATATTTCTGAGAGAGCGTTAAAAAAACTTATTTCGTTGTGCTGTTTTATATACAGTCTCCTGCGGTATCCGGTAAATTCGGCGATATCAAAAAGACGGTTTTTATAAGAAACAATTATTACCGCAAATACCACGGCAAAAGCGAGCAAGTCGGCGAATCCGGCTTTTTGAGGCAAAGTTGTCATCATTGATTGCCAAACGGCAATGTGCTCCGAAACATTCATAATGCATACTTCCAAATGACCGTTAAACAGGCACCCGCTCATTGCGTCGTCCTGCTTCGTTTCATTCATGTGGTTAAATAAACCAAAAGTACCAAGCCACAAAAAAGAAACCGCAGTCAGTATAATCAACGTTTTTCCGAATTTTTTATTTATTGATACAAAATCCATACTTGCTGTCATGATAGCACAATTATAGCAATAAATCAAATGGTTCTTGAAAACCCTTAAAAAATAAGCTAATATTACAATTATATCCAGCACGCCCTCGTAGTTCAATGGATAGAACGGCGCTCTTCTAAGGCGCATATGTAGGTCCGATTCCTGCCGAGGGCAAAAGCATGTTATAATGAAACTATTGAAACTTTAGCGTGGACAGGAAAGAAAATTTTTTAATCCAATCAACAAAAACTATGCCAAAATTTGAAAGTACTCCAAATATGAATAATTCAAAATTAAACCCCGGCGAAATGGTGGCAGACTTTAACATTGCGAAAAAATTAGAGAATGAACTTGCCCCGGAAGAATTGGAAAGGCTAAAAGTGGAAGAAGCGCAAAAACAAAAAGCAGAACAACCCGAATTATCTCCAGAAGAACAGCTTAAAAATTTAGAAGGAGATATTGAAACTCGACAACAAGAAATTTCAAGATTGACCGAATCAGTTGAAGGAACAAAGGCGAAGCTCAATGAAACACGAGAAAAACTTGGCCTTCCGCCGACCGAAGAAGACCCGCCGAGCGTTTTTTCAGAAAAAGATAAACTGGAAAAATTACAAGCCGAACAAGAGGGCTTAGATAAACAAAAAGAAGAACTCATTAGCCGGCAAGAAAAAGAACTGCTTATTCGCGAGGAAAAAGAAAAAATCTTGCAAGAAAAAATTAACGAAGTATTCAAAGAATTTGAGGAGCTTAATCCTCGCGACTTTGAAAGTATTTTTAAGAGCGGAAAAACTTCCAAGGGACAAAATGTTGAGAGCAAATCAATGGGTTCTCTTGATGCCGAAATCGCACAATCTCTGGCAAAAGCTTTCAAGGAAGGAATTAAGCTACTACCAAAAATTCTTGAAGCCTTACCGGAACTTTTGAAAAAATTTGATGAGGGTTTGACTAAAGAAGCGACGGAGCGTGTAAACAAGAGATTAGAAGAGGAGCAAAAAAAGGAAGAAAAGCCTGAAGAACCTAAGCCGGAGAAAAAACCAGAAGCCCCGAAGAGCGAAACCCCACCCGGCGAAATAAAACCGGAAGTGAACCCGATTGAGGGCGAGAACATAGAAAGCCCTAGAGCGTAGAGGCCTGGCGCTTACAGCACAATCAAAAAGTAAAATTAGGATTTTTTAGGAACGCGTTATATGCATCGAGTTTTTTTGAGATGGCTTCGAGCTCGGTTTTTTTGAGAGTAATTACTTTCGACTGGTCGGGCGTGGCAGAAAAATTTTTACTTGCCTCTGCAATCTTAAAATAAATCCAGACATCCCATCCCAAGAGTGCCAACAGTATGGCGCCTGCGACAAAAACCTCTAATGTCCAAATCTTGCGTATCTCTATTAAGCGCGGGAGGTGAAAATAAAATTTGAATTTTAACTTCATGTTATTTTGTATAATTGAAAATCTGATAATCCGCGCTCACCTTTGCCGTATCGCCCACCTTACCCTGCTCGGCCCATTGCATATTTACCACCATACCGGAATACGGCACCTTATCTAAAAGAATGAAAAATCTTACAAGCTGAACCGTATTGCCTTCCAATCCGAAAATTAAAGTCGCCTTTTCGTTGTCACCCTTGGGCAATACCGCATTAACAGCCTTAAATTTTACTTCCGCTTTTTTCGCAAGCTCCTCCATTGTTTTTAAGAATTCAACAAAAGTAGATTCCGTGAGAAACGCTCCTTTTAGTTTTTGTATCTCCGCGTCATATTTTATTATGTTGGAGCTTGATTCGTTGAACTCGCGCTCTTTTTCCTGCAAAAGAGCGATTTTTGTCGAAGCGTCAGATATAGCCCTGCTCTCCGTATTTATCTGTGAGTACAAAAACCAGCCTGCTGCTGCTAAACATAAAAACAACAAAGTGTTTCCAAACAATATAAATAACGATTTTCTGGACATGCTCATAATTTATAAACTTCCGGCTTAATTTTAAGCTCCAGATTGAATTTAGCATTCGATTCCTCCAGAAGGTTGCTGATCGGGGAGCGTACTTCGGAGAATGCGGGAATCTTTTGCAAAACGGAAATATACGAAATGAGTTCTGTGCGTGTAGACGCGTTGCCGCCGAGATTCAAAATAAAAGAGCCATCCTTGTCTTTTGATAAAGCGATGTTCTCGAAGTTTATTCCATGCGACGCCGCGCGGAATATGCTTATAAGCAGGTCTGAGAAAGAGCGCCTCTTGGTTTCGTTGATTCCATAATCTGAAATATTTTTATTTATTTTTGCCGTCTCCGACTCGAGTTCGTTCAGCTTGCGCCTCGCCAAAACCGCCTCTTCGGCGTCAACCCTTCTCAATATATCGTCCTTTGAAAAAATAATCGTGAAATAAGAAGACGTCATGCAAACTATCCATATTAATGCGGATATGGAAAGCAAAATCAGAAACGCCGATGAGAGCTTATAAATTTTTTCTCTCCGAAGCGCCCTTTCGTATTTTTCGCCTAAAAACGTCATAAAATCTCTTCTTCTTTAATGGCATTTAATGAAAGCCCTACAGGCGTGGTATAGCGTATCGAATTTTTCCATTCTATCTCAGGCAAGTATTTTTCAGGGAAAACCACATTTATCCACGGGTCGGCCACTGAAACTTCGATGCCGGTTTCCTGCATCAGGTATTCCGAAAGGCCCAAAAGATTCGCTTCCCCTCCGTAAAGATACACCCTTTCCGGAGCTTCTTTTTTTTCGGAGTGCGTCTGCCAATAATCGATGTATTTTTGGGCTTCTTCTTTGATAGCGGAGACTATCGGAACAATGGCTTCGAAAACCCCTTCCTCGCCTTTCTTTTGCAAAAATCCATTCTCGCGTTTAAGCTCGCCGGCACGCGTCAAATTCACATTCAAAGTTTTTGATATTATTTCATCCACAGCCAAGCCTCCTATAGGAATGGTCGTAGCAAACCGGAGAGTTCCTCCTTCCACAATGGAAAAGCTGGTACGCGTCCGCCCAAAGTCAATAAGCATCGCCGCTTTTTTGAAATCGGCAGGCACAATCGAGCGCATAGCCGCATTAAGCTCTGACTCGATGTAGACGGGCAAAGCTCCGGCCCGGTAAAAAACATCCAAATAAGACTCAACTATCTTCTTTGGAAAAGCCTCCAAAATAACATCAATGTGATCTTTTTCTTTGCTTCCTAATGAATAGTTAAAAGCCACCTCGGCGGCCGGAAGAGGCACGTGTTCTTCCAGCTGAAGCTCCAAAGCCTGGCCGATTTCCTCTTCTTTTATACCCGTAAGGCGCACGGTGCGCAAAAAACCCTTTTCTTCAGGAAGCGCCAACGCGACATATTTTATTTTTTTCTTGGAAATTATACCCTTGAGCAAGGTAATCAAAAGATCCGGCTTGATTATTTCTCCTTTGACCATTATACCCGGCTGTATTTCGCCTTCCCCGAAATCACGCACCTCAATCCTGCCCTTTGTCTCCTTCAGCAACAAATATTTATAAGACCGGTCGGAAAGATCAAACGCGTAAACGGGAAATTTTAAAAAATTAGGTATTCTCATAAAACTACGGAATTATTTCTTTCCACTCAATAATATCCCAGCCTCCGGCCGGCCCGGACGAAAAGTTTACATTAGAGAGGCCTGATTCATAAGTAATTGTAGCATTATTTTCCAGATCTATGCCGTACGCAGTGGCTTCTTTCGCGGCGGCATTATTAGAAAAATTTATCCGTCCGTTGCTTGCATAAAAAATTACACTAACGGCGTTATTGTTTACATTTATAACATCGCCGGCTGGTGCATTTTTGGCAGACATAATCATTATATAGCTCCCCTGCGTACCGGATCCGGAAAAAGTACAATTATTAGAAACATTAACGGTTCCGTCCGTCACAATAACCCCCGAAAGTGAACCGTATCCGGAAGAAAGTTTGACCACACATCCGTTGGAAAGATTTATATTTCCCGCAACATAAATCAGACCGTTAACGGTCAATGTTGAATTATTAGAAACCGTTAAATCGCCGGTTATTTTTATGGGTCCCAACGAAGCAGAACCGCCGTTGACCGTCAAAGAATAATTTCCGTCGGAATCGCAGGTTGGCGGCACGCAAGTTCCTCCCGCGGACCCGCCATTACGCCAGTCCTGAATAACGCCTTCTGAAATAGGCATCTCCTCACGCGGAGGATTTTCTACGAAACAATATTGATTGGGGCAAGCGGAACCGTGAACAGACGTATCTACGAACACGTTGGCATGCCCGGTGCCGGCCGTTGAAGTTCCGATTGTAAGTCCGTCTATTTTTGTGCTTACTCCGCCGATCCAGGCCTGAAAAGCAAGGTCTCCTCCGGCATTGCTCCAGTTCGCGTTTTGGCTGTCCCAATCCGATGTGTATTTTCCGGTATTATCCGCATAGCTATCAGCCGAATCTTTTCCCCACAGCCAATAATTGCTCGCTGAGTTTGAGCCATAATCAAGCACAATCCAATATTTGTTGCCGTTAGTCAGATTTGGCGGAGAAGCAAATGAGGCGCCTATCCATGAAACCGTACTGCCGACCATTGACGCGGGAATCACAGTGCTCGCTATATCGTTTTTATCCGGTTCTCCGCCGTCATCGTTTGTAATACGCAAAGTTATATTTGAGCCCGGCGCTCCGGATTTCCCCAAAAAAACAGAGACTTTATTTAGCTTGTCCGTTGCATTCGCAATGAAAGACTGCGCTATATCGCGGTTTCCCGAAGCTGTCGCGAAAGCAAAATTTGAATCAGTTACGGCCGCCTCAATGCTTGGGGCTGAATTTATCCCGCCCGCTACAGTGGCACTGCCGGTAATAGCAGAGCCGTTTTCGCCTATGATATTTCCGTTAGAATAAACATTACCCGCAATCTTCGTGTTCTCGCCCATATCAAGCCCTCCGTCTCCAACCTGAACTCCGTAGAAAAAACTTACGTCTGTTGTTCCGGTTACAAGGCCGGCCGACAAAGAGCGGTTCGCGCCGGAAGCGTCTCCTGAAGAGACTATCCTTCTTTCATTGGAAGAAATATTAGTAACATCTATATCTGCCGTAGCACCGTTCAGCGAAACGGAATAAGACGAGCTTAAATTTTTTCCTCGCTTAATCCGGTAAACGGCGTCATCTATTCCCGCCTCCGCGGCAAAAAAAGAATTTCTTGATTTATAGTTCTTGCCCGCAACCCTCGCCTCTTTTAAGGAAAGTCCGATAACTCCAAAAATGGCCGAGAGCATGATTGTCATCATGAATATGACCGCTATCAGCGCCGCCTGTCCCGATTTATAATTTCTAGTTTCTAGTTTCATGTTTTAATACTTTCCTCTTAATACCGCGCTTCCGGAAAAATTCCTTGTTTTATTAAATGACCCCTGTCCGGCCGAGAGCGTCATTTCAATTTTTATAATTTCCGAAGTTGTCGTTGCCTGACGGTAAAAAACCAGATTCGTAATGGCGGCATCGGTAGTGATATCCGCATTTCCGGACCCGTCATCAATCTGAAGCGCGCCGCTTGAACTGTTTACGGAAAATATTTTTCCGCCGGCGCTCAAAATGCCCGGATTTGTCCCGAACACGCTTCCCGCGGAGTCCGTGCTTGTGGCTTCGCGCACACTGCGGATAATTGTTTCCATTGCCGTATCGCCATTGAGCATTATCCGCCTCTCAACTCTTAAACGCGCGTATGCCTTATAAACGGTAAAAACCGATTCCACGGTTACAACTCCAACGACGGCTATCAGCGCGAGATAGACAACAACTTCTATGAGAGAAAAACCTTTGAGTTTTTTTACCCCGTATGAAAATTTACTAGTAAATTTATTACCACCAAATTTATTGCTATTTTTTTTAAAGTTGTTTGTTAACATAACACGATTCAAAATTTTCTAACGGGGTGAATCATTTATTATAAATATCCGCTAAATAAGTGCTCAATACTAAACTTTGAAGCGCGCCATGCTCCAACCAGGTTACCCGGACACTGAACAGTTTGGTATTCGGGTCGTTCGTTCCGCCGGCGGAAACAATATTATCGGATGAATCCCTTGAAACATTCGCCGGCGTAATTGTCCGCGTAAATACCGAATCTATCGCGCCGGGATTTGAAGTTCCGATGCTCCACTCCGACGTACCGCCGTCAAAAGACAAATAATAATTCGTGCCGGCGCTTAAGGCCGCTAAATTTGACTGCCAGCTTTCGTCTCTTAAATACCGCAGTGCTTCAAGCCCTTCTTCGGCCAAAAAATTTGCGCGTATTTTATCCGCGGATTCCTCCGACAGCCTGGCGGCCAGCACAAAAACATTAAAAAGCGAAAAAATGGCGGTACTGATTATCGTGGCGGCCACTAAAACTTCAATTACACCGAAACCGCTGTTTATCTTAGTTTTCCCCATTAGCTTAATTTTAACACACCGCGCCCGGCTACTTAATACCGCCTGTTGAATATATAGAAACCGTATGAGTCTTGGCCGGAACAGATCTGGACCTCAGAGTTACCGTGCCTGAAGCCGTTGTTGTGCCGTAGAGTCTGGTAAATACAGTATCAACCGCGCCCGCGGTCAGGTCTATTGCGCTGATTTCTATGCTCGGAGGCAATAAATACGGCTCGTTTGCCGGACTTGCCGAATCATAAACGTCTCCCCGGAACAGCACCGCTCTGGTATTTTCAAAATGCACTCCGAAATTGGAGCTAAATTCAGACGCGAGTGTTCTGGACCGGGCGTCCCGCAACAGGCCGATAACCCCTGAATTTGCTTCCGTTAATTTGTTTGATTCTCCGAAAGAAGACATTACCGAAAATGTTAACGCCGCCAGCATAACGATTATTGCAATACTGACCAATGCCTCTAACAGTGTGAATCCCTTCATATTTAAATTACTCCGGACAAGTTATACATCGGCGAAATCATTGATATGGCGAAAAAACCGACTACTATTCCGATAATTATCATAAGCAAGGGCTCAATGACTGTTGAAAGGTCTTTGGTCGCCGCCGAAACTTCGGTTTCATAGAACATCGCCAGCCGCAACAGCATTTTTGAAAGTTCGCCGGTCTCCTCGCCAACGGCCATCATTTCGCCTACCAATGGGGGAAAATATTCGGCGGCCAAAAAAGCTTTCGAAATAGTTTCTCCTTTTTGTATCCGTTCCCTCGCATCGCTCAAAACATTCTGGAAATAATGGTTCTGTAAAACCCCTTTGGTAATTAAGAGCGCCTCCAAAACATCTACTCCCGAAGAAAGAAGCGAGCTTAACGTACGGCAAGTGCGCGCGGAGTTCAGTTTTTGATTTATTCCTTTTAACATCGGTGCGTGAGTAAAACCCCAATCCAAAAAATTCTTTCCCATGACACTTTTTAAAAAACGAACCAGAAAATAACCCAAAATGCATGCGCCGACAGCTACAAAAATTCCGCTTTGTAAAAGCGACCTGCTAAGGAAAATAACAATTCTGGTCGAGAGCGGCAGCTCCACTTTTAATTCTTCAAAAGTTGAAATCAAGGTCGGCACAACATAGATAAGCATCAATATGCCTATGCCTATCATTGCAACAACAATAACCGCAGGATAAATCATTGCACTTCTTACTTTGCGGCGCAGCGTGTAATCTTTTTTTAACTGCATCGCCACTAATTTCAAAGACCCTTCCAATTTTCCTGACTTTTCTCCCGCCCTCACCATCTCCTGAAAATATTTCGGGAAAACGGCCGGGAATTCGCTGAGCGCCTCGGCGAATGTTTTTCCACGCTTAATCGTCTCCACCATTGAAAGTATTATCCCTTTAAATTTTTCGTTTTCCGTTTGGCGCGTCATAACTTCCAGAGCTTTGGTCAGCGAAAGCCCCGCCCCAACCATTACGGCGGTATTTCTGGCAAAATTCATTTTTTCCTCCAGCTTTATACGCTTTAGGAACGAAGGAATATAATCACCGGGTTTGAATTTTTTTCCGAATAAGCCTCCTTTATTCTTTTTAGCATCTACTATATATGTAGGTAAAAATCCTTCCGCTCGAAGCGTTTTCGCAAGCTCGTACTGGTCTTTGGAATCTCTGTCACCCTCAGTTTCGGCTCCGGAGGAATCCCTGCCTTTATAATGATAAAGCGGCATATAGACTTATTATAACATCTTGTTTGCAAAATTATGTAATTCCTGCTATGTATTAGTTAGAATATCAAAAGGGAGGAATATATGGGTATAGCCTTAGTTATTTTATTGGCCGTAATTTTTATAATTTTTTGTATTTCTATGGAGCGGCAAAATGAGATACTCATATTCCAACGATTCTTAAATCAGATTGGGGTTTCCGAAACACAGAGAAAACAGATTATTACAGACGCTAAACGATTCGGACTTAAAAGCATTGATCGCTGGACTGATACTAATTATAGTAATTTGCCAGTAGCGCACAGAAATAGCATTAAGTTCTATTTAAATATTGGGAAATAGAACCTAGAAAACATCAAAAACAAATTGGTGTTTTTTATTAAACTAAACAATATTACTCCCTGGTCACCCTCAAAATCTCTTCAATTGTTGTAAGTCCTTGGACGCATTTGAAGATGCCATCTTCCATCATGGTCATCATTCCTTCGGACTTGGCTTGTTTTTCTATATCATCACCGGTAGCGTTTTGCATTATTAAATTTTTGATTGTTGAAGTCACTTCCAAAACCTCATGTATGCCAATACGGCTCGAGTATCCATCTGGACATTCTCCGGCAGGCTTTGGCTTAAAAAACGAAATGTCTTTCCATTCCGTTTTTGGAGCGACGATTTTTTCTTTCTTAAGAAAATCAAGAACTCGGTTCATATCCACCTCTTTTGAAAGACTCTTAAATTCCGCATCCGACAATTTGTATTCAATGTTGTCCTTGCAAAGTTTTCGCACAAGCCGCTGACCAATGATAACGTTTACCGTGGAAACTATCAAAAATGGTTCAATATGCATGTCGAGTAGTCTCGGAAGAGCGCCTGCAGCAGAATTCGTATGTAGGGTCGCTACTACCAAATGCCCGGTCAAAGCGGCATTGATGGCTAGTCCCGCGGTTTCTTCATCGCGTATCTCTCCAATCATCATAATATCCGGGTCCTGGCGAACGAGTGTCCTCATGCCATTAGCAAAAGAAAAGCCTATTTCAGGACGCACTTGCGTCTGATTTATACGGGGCATTCTATACTCAATAGGATCTTCAATGGTTGAAATATTCACCCCCGGGGTATTTAGCACAGAAAGCACCGAGTAAAGAGTTGTTGTTTTTCCTGAGCCGGTCGGCCCGGTTGCCAGTATCATGCCTACAGGCCTTTTTATATACTTATGCAATTTTTCCAGGTCTTCGCCATGAAACGATAATTCTTCAAAAGTAAATCCTTTGCTACTTTCGGGGAGCAGCCTCATAACTATCTTTTCGCCGTCAAAAACCGGGAGCACCGACACGCGAAAAGAAATTTTATATTCCGGTGTTTCGATTTTGAAACGCCCATCCTGGGGAAGCCTATGTTCGTCTAATTTAAGATTTGAAAGCACTTTTATGCGGGCGACGATTCCGGGCGCAACTTGCGCGGGCAAAACCATCGCCTCGTGAAGGATCCCGTCGATACGGTAACGGACAAGTACTTCTTTTTCCATAGGTTCTATATGTATATCGGAAGCGCGTCCCAAAATTGCGTGGCGCAGCAAAGTATCCACTATCTTAATTATCGGCAAGTCTTCGGCTATTTTTTTCAGATCTTCCTCGCTAATTTCCTTTCCTTCTTCCTGCGCAACCGATATCAGCGTTTTTTCCGTTTCGTTTTTGATAATATCGCCGAACTCGACTTCAAGGCTTTTTTGATACTGCGAGAGCACTTTTTTTATCGAAGCCGCGTTGGTTAGGCGAGGCAGTATTTTTAGGTCAGATTTTTTCTTGATGAATTCAATGGTTTCGAGGTCCTCCGGATCAAGCATGGCTACCTCCAGCAAATTTCCATTTTTTTTGAACGAGACAATATTATTTTTTTTAGCAATTGGCTCGGGAATTATCGCCAAAATCTTAGGATCGATTTTCTCGTCCTCAAGATTAACAAAAGGGATGCCTAAAATATAAGCTTTAATGCGCGCTATGTCTGCGTCAGAGATTTTTTTTTCTGCCAGCAAAATATCTTCGATATTTTTCCCGCCGGATTTAGATTCTTTTTCGGCTTTTTCTATGTCGGTGGCACTGACAAGCTCCGAATCCAATAAAAAGGCTTTAAATTGTTGCTGTTCTATCTTCATTCTTTATTAAAAAAATTATTTTGAGTGGCTTAAAACTCCTTCAATCTTTGCTATAACATCCTGCAAAGTATAATTGGCTTTCACCAAATAAGTTGTCGCGCCCGAGGTAAGCGCCCTCTCTACATCCGCGGACCCCTCCAGATTGGTCAAAACTATTATCGGGATATTTTTGGTGGAGGGATCGCTCTTCAGCTCGGACAACACCTCGAATCCGTTCTTTTTTGGCAGTATCAGGTCCAATAAAATAAGGGCGGGCAGTTCTTTTTTTGCCAGGCTAAGGCCGGCCTCACCGTCCAAAGCCCTGAAAACCTGGTAATTTTGCTCCTCAAGCGCCGCCCCTAATGATTTTTGCAAAGATTCTTCGTCTTCCACAAACAGTATCTTTTTCATATTTTTTAATTATTAATTATTAATTGGCCCGCCTCCTCGGCGGACAGGCAATATGAACCAAAAAATCGACCCTTTCCCGAGCAGAGAAGAAAATCCGATTTCCCCTCCGGATAATTTGATTATCGATTTTGCGATGAACAAACCCACGCCGCTACCTTCGGTTTGGTACCTGGCTGCGTTCACTGAACGGAAAAATTTATCGAACACCCTTGTTTTTTCCGAATCCGATATCCCTGTCCCCTGGTCGCTAATCTTGCAGAGAACATTGTCGTTTTTTTTCTCCAAGCTTATAGCAATATCTCCTTTTTGGGCGCTGTAGCGAACCGCGTTATCTATCAAATGTTCCATTACCCGTCTTATGCGCTCCTCATCAGCATACACCATCGGCAAATCTTTTTGGGCCAATATGCTGATTTTAGTATTATTCACTAAAGAAAATTTTTCAAATTCGCCGGCTACCCGGCCGGTAAGAGCAAAAAGAGAGAAAAGTGATGGGCGCATAACCAGATCTCCGTCTTCTATGCGGTTTACCTCCAAAAGATCGTTTACCGCGCGTATCATGCGTTCGTTCTGGTCGTAAATGGCCTCAAGGAAGTTACGCGACTCGTTCGACACGGCGGCATTTCCGTCACCGGAAAGCATCATATTTAATTGCCACTTGACCGCCGAAAGCGGACTCCTTAATTGATGCGACATAATACTGATAAATTCTGATTTGGATAAAGAAGCTGTGGCGACTTTTTCAAACGCTGAAATTATCATATGTCCTACTACAAAAAGCACCACCGCCAGGATAAGCACGGAAACCGCCGCCAGCTCCGGCTCCTGGTATTTGCTCGCAACAACATAGGCCGATATTATCGCAACTATTATCACCATGCCCATTACTAAAAACAAAAATTGCGGGCATTGCCAAAGGCTGACCCGATATTTCCCACATATCTTATTCAAATTCAAGCTGTCAAACCGACTGCTTTGCACCATATAGAGAATTATAGCATTCTTTGCGCAAGCTTGACACATTGCTATGCTTGCGCTAGGCTTAGCTTACGGTCCATTTTGAAAATGGGCTTTTATTATTAAACATTTATAAAAACCAATGTTAGACCTAAAAAATCTCAACGCAGCACTCGACCAACTGGCACAGGACAAGGGCATTTCCAAGGAAAAGATCATCGAGACCATAGAAATGGCCCTTGCCGCCGCTTACAAAAAAGATTACGGCAAAAAGACTCAAGTTGTGAGGTCAAAATTCGATACTGCCACAGGAGAGGCATCTTTTTGGCAGGTTAAAACCGTGGTTGATGAATCAATGATAAAGTCCGGAGAAGAGATCGCAGCGGAGGAAGCCGTAAGAGAAGCCGCTGGGGCTTACGCTCCCGAATATAAAAGCGAGCGCGACGAAGCAAGAGAAGCGGCGCGGGAAGCCAGAGAAGACGTTGTCACAGAAGAAGGAGATACAAATGAAATCAAAAAGGTCCGCTTCAATGAAGACCGCCACATAATGATCGGCGAAGCCAAAAAAATAAAAAAGGCCACCGCCGCTGGCGGGGTCCCGCTGAAAGCGGTGAGTATAAAACCGGGAGACGAACTTACTTTTCCGCTTGAGACAAAAGAAGACTATGGAAGAATCGCCGCACAAACCGCCAAACAAGTTATTTTACAAAGAATCCGTGAAGCGGAACGCGATTCTATTTATGATGAATTCTCCGGCCGTGAAGGCGAAATAGTGAGCGGCATAGTCCAAAGAATAGAAGGCCGCTTCGTGTTTTTGGATTTGGTCCGTTCAATAGGCCTTCTGCCGCCCGACGAACAAGTCCGTGGAGAAAGATACCGCGTTGGAGAGCGAATTAAGTCCTTGCTTCTCAAAGTAGACAAAAGTCAGAGAGGCCCCTCAATATATCTTTCGCGTTCTCATCCTAAATTTGTCGCAAAATTATTTGAAATGGAAGTTCCTGAAATAGCCTCGGGCGTGGTTGAGATAAAAAATATCGCCCGCGAAGCGGGGTCTCGAACAAAAATAGCCGTTGCCTCAAACGAAGAGCATATCGATCCCGTCGGCTCATGCGTCGGGCAAAAGGGAGTAAGGGTCAGCACTGTAATCGCCGAACTTGGCGGAGAAAAAATAGATATCATTCCTTACAACGACAATTCTGAAAAATATATTTCTGCTTCTCTTTCCCCCGCAAAAATTTTGGAAGTAGATATTGATGAAGAAAGAAAACATGCCAAAGTTACCGTTGCCGAAGAACAGCTTTCACTCGCCATAGGCAAAGGCGGACAAAATGTCCGGCTTGCGGCAAAGCTCACGGGCTATAAAATAGATATCCGTTCAAAAACAGGCGAAACCGTGGCCGAAGCCAACACAGAGGGGGATGTTTCGGGAGAAGGCATCTCTGCGGAGTAAGTCTGGACAAAATTTTTCTAGGCGTTAGAATGCTTTTAGATTAAAGGGGTGTGCGTGGCCACAATCAATCAAAAGATAGCTCGAGAAATTGAGAGACTTAAAGAAGAGAAGGCTCGGTTTGAAAAAAAATTAAAAGCTAAGAAAGAATTTAACAAATCCGCTTGGAATGAATATGGTAGCGAATTATGCGCGGCTTCGCTTGAACGCGCCGAGAGCGACATTCAAACCTCTATTAATAGGGTGAGCAACCATATCAACTTGTTAACAGAATATCTTGAAGGCAAGATTGATCTTGAAAAAACCAAAATTCTCTCAAAAAAAATAAAAGACATAAATGATGAAATTCAAAAATTGGAAACCAAAAAAAGCGCACTTCGAAAAGAATTGGATAAGCTCGGCTTGGTAGAAATTCTTCTACTCGCAATATAAAAACGCCTTTCCGGCGTTTTTCTTTTTCTCTTGCCAAAATTATTATTACGTGATATACTCTAAAAAGATTGGGGGGTGCTTAATGGGACCATTTTGGACTCCGGAAGATTTAAAAAATCTTGAACCATGTTCTAGTTTTCCGTGCCTATCCGACAAAGCAATGCTAGTGCTTGAAAAAATGCAGCCAGGACCGGTTGCCATGGTCTGCGGACCGATTTCAACAGGCGGATTGTGTTCCGTGGAAAAAAATTTGGAGGTTCTGGACAAAGCCGTAGCAAATTTGAAGTCTCAAAATATAAAAGTTT
>JAUSHV010000028.1 GCA_030648495.1 bacterium | reverse complement strand
TTATACTATGGCCCGTTTTGCGGACTTGTTTGGTCGCAATTTTATGATAGTGTAAATGATAGATAAAAAACAGGATGAGACGAATGGAAAAAATTAAAAATAAATTAGAAGACGCTAAGCTATGGGATAAAATCGTTGAGCACGAACTCCATGCTCTTTGGAAATATGGGGTAGAACGCATAAGCAACTCGGCAATCAAAAATTCGGTGGTCGATTTTCTTGAGGAAGAAGCACCGCTGGGGTTTTTTGTAAATACCGTCTCCAGAACAAGCAAGCACCACCCAAAGTGGCAATGCCAAAAAGCAGGAATTTTACGAAATACAACTGAATGTTGTTTGGCTGCAAAGATGCAATTGCAAATTTATAAAGAATTTTGTGATGAAAACGACCAAGTTCTTCCTGAACCACTGGACATTGTGCTTGCCGCGACAATTCTTTCCGATACATTTAAATACGATAACGACATTTTGATATCAAAAATGTCGCGAGAGAAAGCGCGCTTAAATAGAGATCATGGAAAAATTGCGGCGAATATCTGGCGCGATAAATATGCCAAAAGACATAAAATCGGCAGCGCGGTTGAAAAAGAAATTTTCAACGCAACTTACTGGCATCTCGGCCGATGGACGAATGGCTGGACCACAAAAACTAAATTGCCACTACTTTCAGAAATAGTACATAGGCTAGACATGATATTTACCGACAAATCGCTTGAGCTTTTATATAATCCAAAAAGGGAAATTAAATAACCTGGCACTTTGAGCAAAAATAGCTGGACCGGCCGGCTATTTTTTTTCGCAAAATTTTTGAACGGCAACGAAAGCATTTTTTGCCTTCTCTGTCATAAGCTCGCCTTCTTTCAAAATATCCTCCGCTATCACCGTCGGGATGGAACCAGTCGCGCATGGAAGAACCTCCTAGCTTAATACTTTTTTGCAAAACCGCTCGAATCGAGTTCCAAAGTGTTTTTATTTCATTATCAGATAAAGTTGAGATTTTTATTTCGGGATGAATTTTCGCCTTCCACAAAATTTCATCTGCCATAATATTGCCAATGCCGGCTAGGTTTTTTTGGTCGAGAAGAAAAGATTTTATCTTGCCAGATTTCTTAGCAATTAATAAATTTTTAATACTTTGAAGCGAAACGGTTAATGCATCCGGCCCCAATGTTCTAAAATACTGATCGCTCAAAACTTTTTTTGCCGGTCCATACCAAACAACCCCGAATTTTCGAACATCGTGAAAAGCTAGATCCTTCCCATCCGAAAGTTTAAACCGCCGCCTAATATATTTATCTTTAAAATCGCGCTCAACTACCAGCAATCTCCCGCTCATTCTTTGATGAAACGCGAGGAGGTATTGCTTTGGCGAGGCAGAACTTAACCAAATCAAAATCGCCTTACCCCGCCGCTC
This sequence comes from bacterium, assembly GCA_030648495.1. Taxonomy (GTDB): domain Bacteria; phylum Patescibacteriota; class Minisyncoccia; order UBA11713; family 2-01-FULL-45-33; genus 2-01-FULL-45-33. The sequence continues at coordinate 27,333 of JAUSHV010000028.1, read as the reverse complement.
TAAACCCAATATTTTTCTATCAAAATCTAAAATCCGCCTCCCTTTTATCAGCGGCTCAAGTTTTCTTTTAGTTGTCTCTACTTCCGGGAGTTCTGGCATAATTTTTTGTGTCCCCACGAGGAATTCCTGCCCGCAATGCTACACGCATAGCGTTGCAGGCGGGGAACCTCGATAATTTTGCTCTCGACAGGAATCGAACCTGTACCACTCCCTTCGGAGGGGAGTATTGTATCCATTCAACTACGAGAGCTTCTAAGTATGCCTGTCAGCCACAACCGAAGCGCCGAAAGAATTTGGCTTAATCACCGCATCAAAGCCGTAGCCGCGGACCATCCCAACGACAGTATCAATAAATTCGCGTGTTGGCCCGTTTTCGCCTACATCTATATGGATTTGGTCGTCCCAGAAAAATTCGTGGCCGAGATTCTCCTGAAGCCTGCCGCGGAGTTCCTGCGCCAAAGTTATGGAATGAATGGTTTCGCGGTAAATCCTATCGCGCATATCGTGGCATTTTGTAGTTTTTGACCTGGTCCAAAAATGAATCCCTCCATTGCCCACGCGCCAAACAGTAACGGCGGTAACGAAATTTGTTTCAGAGCGCGCCGCAGAATCCGTACCTACAATTATCTTGTATTTTCTTTGAGGCTCTACACTGATGAAATCGTGCACTCCATCAACCACTTGGGCGAGGTCCATCGAATCCCCGACAATATTAAAAAAGATTGTTCCTTCCATTTTAAAATAAGCTTGATTGTTTAACTATATCCAATTTTGCTTCCATCTTACTCCAACCTACCGGAATAGCAACCCTGCCTCCCGTGTGCTTGGAATAAAAAAGCACATGCCCGTTCTTCTTGCCGTATTCAAAAAGTTTTTTAGTAAGCTCCACATCTTTCAGGCAATATTTTTTTATTTCTTCAATTTTTCCTTCTTTATACCACCGCAGAGCTTGCATTCCGTCTCCCGATTTCCTCGCCCCCAGAGTTATGTCCGAAAGGTTGTCCAGCGAGATGCGGAAACCTGCGCCCTTCTCGACATCATCCATCAAGTCCAAAGTATTCAGCGTCTTCAGACTCCAGCCGACATAGGGCTGAAGAACGGGCAAATCAAAATGATGGATATTGAAACCGATAACGCACCGTGCGCCTTTTATCATCTTTTCAAATTCGGGAATTTCATGCTCTTCAAAAGCATAATATTTATCGTCCACAGAAGTGTGTGCGCCCACAACGGAAATACCCAATTTATCAAAATGGTCCTTCCCCCCGACTTCATCGAAGGATTTTTTTGTCTCAATATCGAAAACTACATCGTAGGCCATGTGAATTTATTTAATCACAATGGCAATCACAAAGGCAAGTCAATGGCGTAGGCGCCCGGAGTAAGAACCAAAAGCGCCAAGAGGCCCATTAAGATAAGAAAGTCAAATTCCCAGCTCATGCCGGGCGCGGCCGCAGTTGCGATAAAAGGCTGGCCGCGCTTTATCCAAAGAATAATAAACAAAAATTCTATTATCAAAACTGCCGCCGCAAATTGCGTCAAAAAACCAAAAAGTATCAATCCTCCGCCGACAGATTCGGCAAGCGCCACTGTCCAGGTCCAAAAGTGGTTATGTTTAAAACCCATGGACTTGAGCCATTCCGCAAATAGTGCGCGCGTCGCATAAAGCTTCGGAAGCCCGTGCGCCAAAATAATAAGCGCAAGCCCAAGTCGCAAAAAAGTCGGGGCAAAATATTGATAGTCTAATAATTGTGGGAATAAAGTTAGCATTTTATTTTTTTTCTACTTTTTTCTTCTCCTCTTCCTCTATTCCAAGCTGTCTAATATATTTCTTAAAGGGTTTCGGAGCTTGTCTGACGGTCTTCTTTTCTTCTGCCGTTTTTTCGATTAATTCTCCTTGTTTTTGCTCCTTTTCCATGTAAATATACTAGCAAATTGGGGCTAATCCGCCAGCCGGCGGACGCCCTTGACTTTTATTTGAATATGATATATAATAGACCAATGAAAACCATCCTAAAAATAGGCTTATTTTTGAGTATTTTTGCGACACTTTTTGGAGCATCGCATGTTTTTGCTGCTTCGCCTACGATAACACGATTTGACGTTACACCTGCTTCGGTAAATCTTGGTGGTTCCGTAACGATATCTTGGGCTTCACAAAATAGCAGCGGCTGCTCCCTATCCGGAGGACCGCAGGGATTTCGAGGACAATCTGACACTTTTAGTTATACCCCTTACAAAGCAGGTGCTTACACAATTGTAATTACATGTACTTTTGCCGGCGAAAGCTCTGACCAACAAAGCCGTACTATTGCCGTATATGATGCAAACTCTACCAACAACGGCAATACTTCTTATAATCCACAGCCACAGCCGGCTTATTCCGGAATTCCGACAATAAATTTATATTCTAATAAATCAGTCATCACGGCCGGCGAACAAATAAATCTTTCGTGGTCTACCTCCAACGCCGGGTCTTGTTATGGAACAGGCGGATTTTCAGGATATAAAAATATCAACGGATCGGAAACAACCTATCCCGCAAACAACACTACTTATACTATAACGTGTTCCAACGGTTACGGTGCAAATTCTTCGAACTTAACTATTTATGTAAACCGGCCCGCTTCTCAACCAACCCCAACGCCATTTTCACAAGTAGTCGCAACTCCTACACCCAAACCTACGCCTACTCCGGTGACGCAATCGAAGCCAGCTGGCGGAACAGGGAAAGTTGAAGGAGCATCAACAATTTGTAAACAGGTGACGGTCTGTTTTGACCAGGGTACGGGGAAAACTACAGAAACGCCGATTTCTCCGCCAATGCCATCGAGCGCCGGAGCCGCGCCTTCTCCTTCAGTTTCTAAAAACAATTCAAAATCCGCATCCCCTGCTTTACTCGCTTCCATATTTAACATCAAAGGAGATGTTGGGGGAAAAATAAAGTCACTTGCCATATGGTATGTCGTCATACTGCTTGCAATACTACTCGTCGTGCTTTCATATATGGGTATTAAAAGAATGAAAATTAAAAAAGAAGCCGCAGAACCAGATCAGCAAAATCGCAACGAGTAAAGCGCGATACCCGCAGCCACAGAAACATTCAAAGATTCTTTTCTCCCCAACATAGGGATTTCCAAAATGGCGTCCGATTTCAAAAGGACGCTTTTTGGTATCCCTCGCACTTCGTTGCCAAGAATTAGAACTGCGTTAAACTTAGCAATCCGATTGCTAAGTGACTTGAAAGCCGAGCTTCCAAGTGAAATGCTTTTTTTTGATTGCTCAAGCGCAATAATAAAAACTTTTTCGCTCTTTAATTTTTTAATTAAAGAATTTATATTTTTTGTTTTTTCCCACGCAACATATTTTTCGGCGCCCAAAGCGGTTTTCGCGAAATCCTTTCGCAATTTACCAAATAAATCATACGGCTCCGGCGTGTATCCGGTCAAATATATTTTTTTTATCCCCATCGCATCAGCGGTCCGAAAAATAGCGCCGACATTATGCATACTTCTAATATTGTGCAGAGCCAAAAAAATATTTTTCATATTAATTTGCCTCGTTGATATCGAGCTTTACTCCGAATTTTTTTAGGCGTTCGGTGATGGACTCCGCCACTTCCTTTTCCAGCGCTTCCGGCGGGTAGACGCCTTTTTCTTTGAGTTTAAGAGTTTCCAGAGTAAAAATCGCGGCAGAAGCACCGGCCGCGTAGGAAATATAATTGGAGCCTGCAAGAAGCTTGTTTACTTCCGCCTGCGACGGGAAAAGAATGTCCCCGCGGAGAATTTTTTTCTTCTTGTCCGAGATGCCCGCAACAATAACGCTCGCCCAAAAATGCGCATCTCTGAATTTTGGAGAGGCTGCCAATTTTTTCATTTCCTGCGGCGTCGGCACATCCGGCCAAACCTTTATAATAAGCTCGTATGCGGAAATTAGAGCGTTTCCTATCCGCACAAGCTTGTTTTTTAAAAGCCCGAGCTTAAAAAGCGTATAGACAAATTCTATTTCCGTGCCGCCAATTTTTAAATCGACATATTTGGTTTTTATATACAACGGAAGCGTTCCAACTTCTTCTTGCGAAACCAAATAACATTTCCTATTTGTAAAAGGCTCCGGAAAACTAAAAAGCTCTTCTTCTCCAAAATTATCTTTCCCGACAAAATGATTTTTATCCCATACATACGGCATCTGGGTTACCTCATCAAAGGCGACTTCTTTAGACCAGGCTGTAAAAGGCATATCGGACGAAACGTTTTCCAAAAGCCTTACTTTAATCGAATCTACACGGTCAAATTTCAAAGACAATAATTTGGCAACTAGATTTGTCATGCCTGGAGAAGCGGAGGAATTGATTAGCCCGACTAAATTTTTTGCTTTGAATTTTTCATGAAAATCCAGCTGTTCAACTTTGGCGTTGTCCCATTTGGAAGCCAGGTCCTGATAATTAACTCCTGCCTCCAAAGCGGCGTCCAACAAAATTTTATTAAACTGGGACAAAGAGGCGTTAATCAAAAGATCAAAGCCCTTTGCAAGAAGCGCGATTTTATCTTTTTGGGTTGCGTCTACTTGTTGGAGAGTAATTTTGGGATGGTTGGGCAAAAATCTTTTGGCCTTTCTCGTATTTATGTCGCCTACCAAAATAGCGTCAACCTCCTTAGCCTCGCTTAAAAAGTGTGCAATAACCGACCCCGTCGCCCCCCCGCCTATGATTAAGACCTTCATACCTTAATCCTACCCCTTCGCAACCACCCACAACCACTTGACAAAACATATATTAAGCGGTTTTCATTTTATATTAAAAAACCCCGTTAAGGGTTTTGTTTTAAAAATCTTTTTATGGTGGGCGTCATTAATAAGTTTTTTATTCCTCCCAACCTATGGCCAAGAAATCTATTAAAGTGGAAATCTACTTTTGGATAATCTCTCCTTATTTCTTCAACCAAAGCCTGTACATTAGATGGCACCATAACACGGTCGGGCAAAGAAAGAAAAAATAACATCCTACTATTTTTAAGATTGACCATATTCTCGGCTGGCGAAAGAAAATTCCATGCCCCGTTTAAATTTCCGAATGTAACACCCAACTTCTGAAAAGATTTGCGAATACGAAAAGTTGCAGTCCCCTCCCAAATTGATCGAGGAAAGCTGGCTGCACTTAAATTCAACACTAGAGCGATAACTTCGCCTTGACCAGCCAACGAACTTGCTATGCGTGTAGCAATTACAGAGCCCAAGCTCACGCCGTAGATATTAAGCTGATTTGCTCCAGATAGCTGAAATTTTTTAATATCTGCCAACACAGCGGTTTCAAGCTCAGCAAAATTATCTATTGTGTTAGAAATATTTGGACTCAATAAAGAATCCGCATAAGCATAAACCACTGTATGAAAATCCTTAAAAAGCATAGCAAATAATCTATAAAACCAGACACTTGCCTTCCAATGCGGAAAAATTAAAAGAACATTTTTGTTTTCAGCGCCGCTTTCATATCTTTTTATCCAAAAATCTTTCATAAACATATTCCTATCTAATTTAGATTTAGCATCCTCTCAAATCTTTTTCAATTCTTCGCGGACGACAGTGCGGTCATCCCATGCGGTTTTTGAGCCGTTTGGACCCATTATCCAAGATTCGGCGCCCTTGCCCGTGATGATTATCATATCGCCGGACTTGGCTGATTTTAAGGCTTCGCCGATAGCTTCTCTGCGGTCAATGATCAATTTATATTGCATTGTTTGTTTGGAATAGTGGAGCAAAAAACCTTTTTCAATCTCCTGGAGAATGCCTTTTGGATTTTCATCATATGGGTCTTCGTTGGTAAGTATAATGCTATCGCAATATTTTGCCGCTATTTTTCCCATCTCCGGCCGCTTCCATTTATCGCGCCCTCCTCCGGCCGAGCCCAAAACGCAGATCATTTTATTTTGCGTAACGCCTCTCAAGGTTTCGTAAACTTTCTCAAGAGCATCCGGGGTATGCGCGTAATCCACTACAACCGAAAATGGTTCGCGTTGGACAAACTCCATTCTGCCTGGAATGTTTTCGAAACTTTCTAAAACTTTTTTAATAATCTCGCGGTCAACCCCCAGTGTCCGCGCGGCGTGGTAAACGGCAACCGCATTTTCAGCGTTAAAACGCCCAAGAAGCTTGAGATTGAAATCTTTCGGCATGTCTTTCCCTGAATAGATAATTCTTTCTTTGGCGGGGATTCTCAAAAAATATTCTATTGAAGGGTCTTCCCCGTTCAAAATATGTATCTTCGCCGCTTTAAAAAGTTTCGCTTTGGCGGCGCGGTATTTTTCAAAAGTCCCATGCGACTCGATGTGTTCGGGCGTGACGTTCGTGAGTATGGCCATATAAAATTTTATTCCTTTGTGGCGGAACTGTTTGATGCCTTCTGATGTTACTTCCAAAACAACGTATTTGCATCCGGCATTCGCGGCTTTCCTCAAAAATTTTTGCACCGCAAATCTCCCCGGCATGGTCATCTTCAGCATATTTTTCCATTCGTCGTTTTTTCCGCCCAAGCCTGGTCGGGCGAATATCTTAAAACGCAGCGACGACACCGATGCAACCGGCTCTCCTGCCGCTTCCAAAACCGCGGACAAAAGATGCACAAGCGTGGTCTTGCCGTTCGTCCCGGTAACACCAATCACTTTTAGCTTCTTTGACGGAAAACCATAAATTATCGCCGCTACCATAGCCAGTGTCCAATGGTAATACGGCTGGAAAAATTCAAAAATCCATTTTGGGATAATTTTTTTTGTGGACCTTAAGACAGCTTCCATAATATCTACTCTAGCGTATCTATTGTGTTTTTCCTAGAAAAACGTATGAATTAATTTAGAAATCGGAAAAATACATAAATAAAATCTTTGTTTGCTGTTTTTTGACATTATTTCTCTCTGCGTGCTCCACTGTAAACACAAACACCCAAATCCAAAAAACCGACGATGAATTACTACAAGAAACCGTGGAACTTTCTAAAAAAGTTAAAGAATTTGGGCGCACACTTGGCATCAAACCAAGTTCGGGTCTCACAAAAAGCTCTCTGGAAAAAGCCATTACATCCAGCATTGATATATATGTGCAAGAAAAAAATAAAATCGGAAAGCCGCCTTATTTTTCTATATATTTTTCTGTAGCTTGTGAAAATATTCCATTAAGGCCGTTCAACAATTATCTGGCAGGACACGCGGTATATTTAAGGTGCAATAGCCAATTTGCCAGCGAGGATGCAACTATCGCTTTAGAATTTGCACGCGCATCAATGGCCAGAAAAGTGGAAGTGATACTACATGAAGACTTGCATATCAATACCAAACAATTATACGATTCTACATATATAGAATCTCTAGTAACTCCGTTGGGAAGGCTGGTGGCATTAAAATTTTTCGAATCTATCGGCGACTTAGATTCTCAAAACAAAGTGATTAGATATATAAGCACTTATCGAAGCATATCAAAAGAAATTGTAAATTTAGTAAGCGAGCTTCGAGCATTATATTCTCAATCTTCGTCCGGCGACACTTCTAATTTCACAAAGGCCTTAGAAATTTTGGACCGATATCCTGCTTATAGAAAGCTCATGTCGCGCGAATTATCTGATCAATACTTTGATGCCGCATTTGAAGCAAAAATCAGCCACGACCTGATGTACTATAAAGATTTTGACCGCATTGTTACGCTTTATGAAAAAATCGGCGACCTGAAAACTTTAATTGAAGAAATTAAAAAAGCTCCGGGGTCACAAGAAGCTATAGAAAAATATCTCGATGAACTCGATCAAAAATACTCAGCCGCCAAATAAGCGGCTGTTTTTTTATGGCTTGTGCACCGTGCTTCCAATATAAATGATGCCGATGGAGAGCGAGAGAGTGATAATTAACTCAAGAGTACGTGTAAATGTATAAAAAGGGAAAACGACCGTTAAAAATGAGGCTACACCCAACAAAACAAGCCAGGCCAGCACAAAAAGCTCGCCCCAATGGCGCGAAGAGATGGCGTATCTCCTCTTACGGGACTCCTTGAGAATAGTATAAATACCGACAGCTCCAAGATAAGGCTCGGCTAGCGCCCTGATTATTTTTGAACCGATAGTGTCGAAAGAAGACGCGCCCGAAAGATATAAAAACGCTACGGCAAAAAGGTATATGTAAGTAAAAACACCGAGAAAAAAGAATAAAATATCGACTGTTTCCTGGAAAAACACATCATAAACGCGTTCCCAAAAATATTTCGGCTTGTTTTTATTAAGAGGCTCCTCGCCTGGCTCAAGTCCGGTTTCGTAGATATATTCCGTATTATCTTTCCACCAAACCATTTAAATAATTTTTATCGTTTAGTTAATTTTAATGCCGCCTCTAACCGCTTGTCCCGCCCCTTTATGTCGTGCGGGATTTTTGAGAGCATTTCGCGCGCGTCTTTTTGTGTATAACCCAAAGACACCAATGCCTCCAAAATATCCGCGTCGTCTTTTAGGGTCTCTGAGACAAATGATATGCCTCCGCTCAATTTATCTTTTAATTCCAAAACTATCTTCTGCGCGGTTTTTTTGCCGATGCCGGAAACCTTAGTGAGATAGGAAATATCTCCCTCTGCAATTGCGCGCCTGATTGTGTCCACGGGCGCCAACGCCAAAACCCCCAAAGCAGAGCGCGGGCCGATACCGGAGATGGATATTAGGAGTTCAAAAAACTCTAGCTCACCCTGATGTAAAAATCCGTAGAGTTCCAGTGCGTCTTCTTTAACATGCAGATGCGTCCACAGGCTAATTGATTTATTTATTTCAATATTTTTTTGCGTTGATGGAGCTGCAAAAATTTTATAACCAACACCAACAACATCCAAAATAATGTGTTTTTCTCCCTTAAATAATATCTTTCCTTCAAGGTGTCCTATCATTCACTTTATTATAACACAAATGCTATACTCCCTTATCATGTCTCTTTTTAAACTCACGTCTAAATACAAACCGGCTGGAGACCAGCCGAAGGCAATCGCGGACTTAACTAAGTTTTTGAAAGCGGGCAACCGGCAACAAACACTTATGGGAGTAACCGGCTCCGGAAAAACTTTTACCATGGCCAATGTTATTGCCAACTTAGGTCGCCCCGCACTTGTAATCTCGCATAATAAAACACTCGCCGCGCAACTTTACCAGGAATTCAAAAATTTTTTTCCTGAAAATGCAGTACATTATTTTGTATCGTACTATGATTACTATCAACCAGAAGCTTACATCCCGCAAAGCGATACATATATAGAAAAGGATGCGAAGATAAATGATTTCATAGACGCAATGCGCCACGCTACAACCGCAACCGCTCTTTCACGGCGCGACTTTGTCATTATCGCCTCGGTCTCCTGTATTTATGGCATCGGCGACCCGGTAGAATACGCTAAGGCGGCGCTGGAAATACGCGCCGGCATGCAAATTTCCCAGCGCTCCTTTTTGAAGCGACTGGTAGAGATGCAATACGAAAGAAATGATTATGACGCGCATGCCGGAGCATTTAAAGTACGCGGAGAGGTCATTGAGATAGTGGCGCCGTCAGGAGACGCGATAATCAAAATAGAATGGGACGGCAATACGATAGAAAAAATCAGCGGTGGAAACAAAATCTTCCCCGCAAAACACTTTGTTACCCCGCAGGATAAACTGGAATTGGCACTAAAAAATATCGAACTGGAGCTAAAAGATCAGCTTTTAAAATTTAAAAAAGAAGAAAAACCCCTGGAAGCGGAGCGTATAAAACAACGCACCAATTTTGACCTTAAAATGCTTCGCGAGACCGGCTATACGCATGGGATTGAAAATTATTCAAGACAGCTATCTTTTAGAAAGGCCGGCGAGCCGCCCTCTACCTTGCTCGATTATCTACCAAAAGATTTTGTTACTTTTATTGACGAATCGCACATGACTATCCCTCAAATTCGCGGAATGTACAATGGCGACAGAGCGCGAAAACAAACTCTGGTTGATTATGGCTTCCGCTTGCCATCCGCCATAGATAACCGCCCGCTTAAATTTGAAGAGTTTGATAAAAAAATTGGGCAGATGATTTACGTGTCGGCTACGCCCGCAGAGTATGAAATTGAAAAATCCGAGCCTGGCCATATAGTCGAGCAAATAATCCGTCCGACCGGGCTTTTGGATCCGCACCTCGAAATACGCAGAACCGACGAACAAATAAAAGATGTTATTTCGGAAATTAAAAAGCGGGTAGTAAAGAACGAAAGAGTGATAGTTACAACGCTTACCAAAAGAATGGCCGAAGATTTAGCCGATTTCTTAAAAGAAGAAAATATAAAAGCCGAATACCTACATTCAGACATAAAAACTTTAGAGAGGCACAAAATTTTAACCGACTTAAGAAAGGGCACATATGATGTAATCGTAGGGATAAATCTTCTCCGCGAAGGAATAGATTTGCCTGAGGTCTCTCTGGTTATAATTTTGGACGCGGATAAAGAAGGATTTTTAAGAAATGCCCGGACATTAATACAAACCATCGGCCGAGCCGCCAGGCACACGGAAGGAACAGTTATAATGTACGCTGACAAAAAAACAGATTCTATGAAATTCGCAATCGAGGAAACGGAGAGAAGGAGAGAAATACAAGAAGAGCATAATAAAAAACACGGGCTAGTCCCTCAACCAATTATAAAAGAAATCACAGAAAACATTTTCGGTGCTGATGAAAAAAAGATAAAATTCGACCTGACAAAAATGTCTAAATCAATGTCCAAAGAAAAATTGAAACAGGAACTCGAAGAAGAAATGCTGGACGCCGCCAAAAACCTCGACTTCGAAAAGGCGGCGGAATTGAGGGATGTGATAAAGACGATAAAATAAAAAACGCCGAGACGATGCTCGGACGCAATTAGTTAGGATATGTAATGATTTGATAATTACCTTGCTCAAGCAAACTCTTGATGCCTAAATGTCTGAGAAAAATTCTTAACGCAGTTCCGTGGCCCACAACTACCGAAAAAGGGGGGTTCCCGGAATCATTTTCCAAGGTATTCGTGACCTCGTCGAAAAATTCAATATGACGCCGGATAACTTGCTCGCGCGATTCGCCACCGACTGCGCTGAAATCGAAATTAGCATGTTGGGTTGAAAATATTGCGTTTTGATACAACTTCTCAACTTCACTTTTTAACATACCATTGAGCTGTCCGAGATTGACTTCGCGCAAACGAGGATCGGTTCTCGGGGCGATATGAGGATGCAAGGCGGTAATTTCTGAAGCTGTTTCAACTGCCCTTATAAGGTCTGATGAAAATACGGCTGATATTGTAAACTTAGATAGCTGGTCAGCGAGTCTTTTGGCCTGCAATTTACCAACCGCGTTTAACGGAACATCTATTTGCCCCGTATACCTATGTTGCGCGTTGAGATCGACCTCTGTATGACGGCAAAGAACGAATTTAACTTGTTTCATTTTTTCCTCCTATTCTATATTTTAGAACTATTTAAACCAGAATAAAGTTGCGGGAGCTTTAAAAGTCCTTTTTTATTTGACTAAAAATGGCCGAACTGCTAAGCTCTAAAACAATATGGCAATAACAACATCAGCAAAAAAGGCGTTAAGACAATCGCTATCCCGCCGCGACAAGAACCGCGAATGGAAAGATAAATTGAAAGAGGCGATAAAAAAGGCTGAGGCGGAAAAAACGGCAGCTGCCGTCTCTTTTGCTTACAAAATTGCCGACAAATCCGCCAAAAAAGGCATAATCAAAGCCAACAAAGCCGCCCGTATAAAATCTCGGCTGGCGAAACTGGTTAATAAAAAATAAAAAACCGCCCGGATTATTCCGCGCGGCATATATGTTAAGTCTCTATAATTTTGCGCTCTTGCTGCGAAATAGGGTTGTCACCAATTGTGTTACAAGCCCTTTTATTTCATCATTTCGTCTATTATCTGCCGTTCTTAGAAAGTCTTCGAACTTTCTTCGCCCGGGTTCTCTTTTTGGCAATCGTTCTTTAAGGTCTTTAGCAAAGTATCTTAAAAGATCAAGTATGAGTTCGTTACTTGCTTCGCGCTCAAGATAGCGCGAGGTAAGAACTTTATGAACGATTACTTGCTGCGCCTTTTCAATGATCTGCCATTCGTTGTCGTATGTAGAAGGCAAGCTTGCGTAATAAAGCAAAAATCTCACACAAGTTTCGCGATTATCCTCACCAAAGCTTTCTGGAAAAGTTTCGGCCCAGCCGTCAAGCCGGTCTGCAACCACATGGAGCAGTCCCTTCGCTTCGTCGGTAGAAATATTGCGATCGTTCCAGCGCCCAAGAAAGTCATTCCAGCCATCTCCGTAGAAATAGACGAACGAATCCGCTTCGCGATAATCGCTTTCGTCCATTTTTGGGACTCTCACTTTTACTTTAGGCATTTCTGCCTCCTTTTTCTCGCCCTATATTTCGCCTAGAGCGTAGGCTTTATTTTGCTCCCTGCAGATAAATTTACAAAGAGCAGATGATTATAGAATTCCTATTGCGAAATCCGTTAACCACCAAAATCAACTTAACATAGATAAAATAGGCCAGTCAAGTATGTTTCGCTTATTTTTTGCTGATAGAAAAAATGAATTTTTCTAAGATCTCTTCGGCGTTTTTGGGGTCGCGGCGAATTTGAGATTCGGCCTCTATGCCGGCAAAATAAGCGTCCGGCATGCGTTTCTGTTTTAATTTCCAGAGAAAAGCATAAATAAATTTTTGGGGTTCAATGCCGGCCAAAGACATTTCTTTTAGTGCCAAAAGCGCGCGCAAACCAAACATTTTATCTATGAAGACAAAGGGGCTGGGTGCTTTTGCCTCGGCGCCAGATTTTGCAAGGACACGCATATCCCGCTGCTGCGGGATTGCTCTGCTCGCGCCGTCGCGCTGCGCAAGGTCTTGCAAAACTTGCGCCTTCGGCTGTCGCTCGCTTAAAACAAGCTTCTCCAATTCCCCTTCAAGAGCCCACTCAGCTTGTTCCCCTGCCTCATCTATCATGATTGCCCGCTCATTTTTCTCCAGTTTTAAGCCCAGGCTTTGAGCTTTTTTGTCCAGCCACTTGTCCAGGTCCGCGGCATTTTGTCCGCGTACTTCCTGAATTTTTTCTGAATGTTTTTTAAAAAAAGTTATAACTTTAGCTTCCGGTTCTTTTTCCCAAAAAACAAAAACGTCTTTTGAATTTTTGAGAAACTCTCCATTGTCTTTTAGCTCATCTGTTATTTTTTTTTCTTCACCGAGCGCGTTCTTAAAAATAACAAGCCGTGTTTTGGAAAATAAATTAGCCTGTCCAAGTGCCCCGTGAAATTTCTCTAAACTAATTTCTTCAGACTCGCCGTCGTATTCTTCGATTAAAACCCCTTTATTTTTTTTGACAAAGGCATTTTTAAAATCATTTATTTTTCGGAGCGCGTGATAAGAACTTTCTCCGTAAAGAAAATATATCATTTAGATCTTGTGGTCAAAAATATTTTTTCTGCAAAATTTGCTTTATTTTAGCGATGATCTCGCCCGGCGTAAAGTTCGCTTTCACCATAAATTCCTCTGCTCCTCCGGCAAACGCCCGATCCATGTCTTCTTTCTGCCCCAAATTAGAAAGAACAATGACCGGAATTGATTTGGTTTGAGCGTCAGTTTTTATTTGCCTTAATACTTCAAACCCGTCTAATCCCGGCAATATTAGATCGAGCAACACCAAGTCCGGCATTTTTTCTTTGGTTAATTTCAACCCCTCCTCTCCATCAAGAGCAGGAACCGTCTCAAATCCTTCGCGCAGCAATTTTTGCAAAATAAGGTCTCGCAAAAACTTATCGTCTTCCACAATAAGAATTTTTGTTTTGCGGGACTTACTGTCTTTGCCGGCCGAACCGGAAGGCGCAGCTACGACAGGTGCTGCTTTATCTTTCTCAGTAGCCTGTTTTCTTGGCGACAGACCAAGAATGGTCTCTGTTTTCTCTAAAACGTCAGATGGATTAAACTCGGCTTTTATTAAATAGTCCCTTGCCCCGAGCTTTAAAGCCTTGTCTATTTCTACGGGCTGACCGGAATTTGATACTACAATAATGGGAATTTTATCTGTTTTTCCTTCTTTTTGAGCTTTGGCCAGAAATTCAAAACCGTTCATTTTCGGTAACATTATATCCAAAAGCACAAGGTCGGGCTTCTCCGAATCGAGCATTTTATAGCCTGTTTCCCCATCGGTGGCGGTAACAACCTGAAACCCATCGTATTCCAGCTTTGCCTTCATCACATTCAAATGCACCATTTCATCCTCAACTATCAAAATTTTATTTTTAGCCATAAATTAATAATAACACTTGTCTAAATAGATTCCAGGAACTCGTTTAATTCGGGCGCTTCCTGCTTCGGAACATCTTCTTTCCTCAACGGAAGAGTAAACATAAAAGACGTGCCTCCCTCTTTGGAATCAAACGTTAATTCTCCTCCATGCCTTTTTATGATGTTGTAAGCTATGAAAAGCCCGAGACCCGTGCCCTCGGTTTCCAAGCGCATAACATTAGAGGCTCTGAAAAATTTTGAAAATATCCTGCTTTTTTCAGCGTCCGGAACTATTATGCCATTATCAAAAACTGTGACTTTCGCGAATTCTCCTTCTTTTTTAAGAGACACTGTCACCTTATTTCCCTTCGGAGTATATTTGATGGCATTTTCAATTATATTTGTCAGTGCCAGAGAAAGCTTTTCCTGGTCTCCATAAATCAAAGGTATTTCTTCGGCGGACGGCTCAAAAGTGTAAATAAGCGATTTGCTTTTGGCGGCTGTTTCGTAATTCGTAAAAATTTCTTTCACAAAAACTGCCAGGTCCATTGTTTTGAACTCATATCCAAATCTGCCTTCCTCTATCCTGGCTGCATTCAACAAATCGTTGACCAGCTTGATCATTCGCTCATTGATGGTATATCCTTTTTCCAAAAATTCCAACTGAGAAGCGGACAATGCTCCCGCATCACCTTCCAATAATAATTTTAAGGTCCATTTAATCGCTGACAGAGGCGTGCGCAGTTGGTGCGCTGCGATTGAAACGAATTCTGATTTTAATTTTGAAACAAGCCGTTCTCTTGAAACATCATGAATAATTTTAAGAAATCCTTTCACGCGGCCTTCTTGGTCGAAAACTTGTGTCATGGTAACTAATAATTTCAGCTCCGGCTTGGAAATATGGATTTCCATTGCCTTAGCCGAAGAACCGGCAAGCTGTTTTGTGGCGGAAGCATAGGGGGCCACCGCGGGATAGATTAGCTCTACTAAGGCGGTTAGCTCCGGCCTGGTTTTCGCGATGTCTGGAGTTATTGCGATTCCTTCGATTTCATGGAAACTAACTCCTAATATTTCTTCCGCTTTAGGGTTCATCAGAACGATCATGGAATTTTCGTCATATTCTAGAACTCCGTCGTAAAGGCTATTTAATATCGCCTCTCTTTGATTTCTTTCCTGAAAAAACAGCGTAGCTGATTTGATAAGGTTGAGATAATTCCATATCAGCAACACCACCATTAAAACTTCCAGAATAAAAGAAATGACCGCTAAATTGAATATTCTGTTCGAGGCGGCGAGGGCCTGGTTATAAGGATCTTCCACAGCCACGACCCAGCCGGTAAGTTCAAACGGCAATGCGACGGCGATCATCTTCTCGCCCGCATCATTTTTATACTGAAAATCCGAGCTTCTTGTATCCGCCTCTCTTCCTCCGAGAACTTCCGAAATTATCTTTCTGTTAATTATATTGGTCCTTCCAAAAACCAAAGAGGGGTTTGGGTGGGCAATTATATATCCTTGTTGGTCGACTATATAGACCGATTCACCGACTTCTGTGGCAACATTCCGTACAATATCCAATAAAAATTTTAAATTAACTTCCGCCGATATTGCCGAATATCCGCTTCTTTTATCAAGCGGGGTTGCGATTGTGATTAATGGTTCCGAAAGGTTTGATATCGATACTGAACTTATGTATATCTTATTTTCCCCGATTGCCCTGAATATTTCTTCTCCGGAGCGGTCACGGAAGTCGGAGGGCGAAATTAGAAGAAATCTGTGATTTTTAATAACCTCTTTTCCGGCCAGATTCAGCAGAGTTAAAGACTCAAAAGGCTGGTTCTCTTTCATAAGGCGCGAGATTACATATTGATCCGCCTCCGTTGTTTGGTTTATTACATCTGCACCGTCAATCAAAGATTTTTCATATCTCTCCAAAAAATTGGCGAGTTGGTTCCTCACATCAACAGCCATTGTCCTATGCGATAAATAAACTTCAGCTTCCAGCTCACTTCTCGTGGGGAATATCCACGCAATGTTGGCGGAAAGAATAGTTAAAACGGCAACAACGCCCAGAAACCATAGCTGGTATTTTTTTGCAACAGAAAAATCAGAAGGAATTCCGGCCATTATTCGTTATATATTTTGTTTGCACGCGCCAAGAGATTTTGCGGTATGACGATGCCAATCGTTTCGGCTGTTGCCGAGTTTATTTCTAAAACCAAGCTTTTTATAGGAGAAAAAACCGGCAGTTCTTTTATCGGAATTCCGCGCAAGATACTGTCCGCCAAAACAGCCGCTTCCTTGCCTACGTCCTGACGATAGACTCCGTAAGCGATTAATAACCCTATGTTTGCTCCTAGCTCCATATTGTGAGTTATTGACGGCATTTTTTCTTTTATAAGTTGGTTGATAATTATTTTTTGATCTTCAGGCGTGTTGACTGCATTGTTCGGACCACTAAAAAAGATAAATGCGTCTCCGTTTTTCTTATTAATAATTGATCCTGCGCGCGCAACAAAGTCTTTGCTGTTAGCGGAAGGAATCTCTACTATCTGCAAATTAAGCTCGGCGGCGGCGGCGCTTAGTATCTTCATAAACGGCGCGTAATTTGGAAAATTTTTGTCCGGCGAAATTATTACCTTTTTAATTCCCGGCACAAGTTCTTTTAATACTTCCAAGCGCTTTCCGTTAAACTCAACATTTCCTCCTGTAATTCCTGTAATATTGCCTTCCGGGGCAGAGGGATTTTGAACAATTCCCTCGGTACTGCCGATATCAAGAAAAACCACCGGAATAGAAGTAAGTGTTTTAAATTGACGCGTTGCAATATTTGACGCGGAAACAATCAAGTCGGGCTTACTGTCAATTATTTCGTTGACATACTGTTCCCTTAATTTTGCGTCTGAATTTGGATTTTTCACCACATATTGAGTGTTAGCGTTTTCTTTATATCCTAATTCTTCCATTTTTGATTTAAATCCATTCAAATTGGATTGAAAAAGCGTATTGTCAATAAGGACGCCTATCTTATAATTTTTTACTTGTGGCACCTGCTGATTTTGTTTGCTGAAATTATACAAAGAGTAAATCACTCCTAAAATTATAATGCCCAATAAAACTGCGTAAGAGGCTTGTTTGATGGTTATGCGCATATAATTTTTTTATTAATAATAAATTTTTAATTATTCGTTATATATTTTGTTCGCGCGGGAAATTATAGTTTCAGGCAGTGTTATCCCTATCGCTTTAGCTGTTGCCAAGTTGAGCTCAAATAGTACGTCTTTTGCAAATTCAACCGGTACTTGCGAAATCGGTTTGCCTTTTAAAATTTCATCTATCTTCGTCGCGGCATATTCGCCGGTTTTATACCTGTCATCGCTATATGTTGCCAAAAAACCTATTTTCGCGCCTATCGTGATTTCCGGATTTATTGAAACAATTTTAGCTTTAAGTAATTGTGCCGCAAGTTCTTTTGCGTACTTTTCATTTGATTGGCAAGGACAAGCTATATATGCGTCTCCTAACTTTCTAACTAGTTGAGGGAGGGCCTTCAAAATATCATCAGGTTTTTCTATATCAATAAAAACAACATTTAGCCCGAGTTCTTGAGCGGCCTTATTTACATTTTCTTTAAATAACGGCGCGTTTCCGTGGTTTTTTTCAACAATCGAAATAACGGTTTTGATTGAGGGTGCCATTTCTTTCAATAAACTGACTCTTTTCCCGGCAAATTCTACGGTCCCTTCTCCAATTCCGGTTATCAAGCCTTCGGGGGCCTGTAAATTCTTTACAATGTCGCGTGGACGGCCGGCTGCCAAAAAGTAAGTTTTTGTCTTAAAATCAGGAAGTTTGATTAATGGTTCAAGTACAGTTGTGGAGAAGGCCAGAATAATATCCACTCCCACGGAGTTCATTTCCGCTGATTGCGCTTTTAAAATTGCATCGCGGTCCGCACCTGCATTTCTGATAATATATTCCACATTCACACCTTCTTTATATCCCAATGTTTCAAATTTGGATTTAAATCCGTTTAGATTATCATTTCCCACATCTTTATTAATCATCAATAAACCTATCTTATAATTTTTTACTGCCGGTGCCGGCTGGTTTTGTCCTCCGAAATTATAAACCGAGTAAACTGCCCCTAAAACTATAATGATCAGAAGAACGGCATATGAAGCCTGTTTAAATGTTATATTCATACGATTTATTTATTATTAACGATAAACTTTGTTTGCCTGTAAAAGCAGAAACTCCGGTATGTCGATGCCCATCTCGTCCGCAAGCACTTTATTTATTTCAAAAGAAGGTGTGGACGCAAATTCAATCGGAATGCTTCCGGGGTCTTCTCCTTTTAAAACCTTATCGATTATTCTTGAACTTTGTTTGCCTATATCAAAACGGCTGATTCCATAAACCATCAGATAACCCGCCTGCACGCCGACTTCAACATTAAAATCCATTGACGGGATTTTTGCGGTTCTCAGTATTGGTGTTATCAGGCTTGGATTGTTTGAAATTAAAGCTTCGGAAGTGGTCATAACTGCGTCCGGCTTTTCCTTAACGAGTTTGGCCATCGCCTTGGCTATATCTTCTTTTGCCGAAATTTCATACCATAATAATTTAATATCGAGCTTTTCCGCTCCTTCACCGGATGCTTTTAAAATGTCCTGATAACTGACGTGTTTAGGATTCAACAAAACCCCGATGGTTTTCATGTTGGGATTCAGCGATTTTAAAAGCTCCATTCTTTTGGGCGCCACTGCCACATTGTCAACCACCACTCCCGTCATAAATCCGCCCGGATGCCTTATATCAGTAATGCCTAGTTGCTGAAAATTTCCAACATCACCGAATACTAAGGGTATTTTGGCGTCTTTATCGGCGTCGATGACGGCCGATGAGGCTGAAGTAGATAATGTAACTATCAGGTCAGGTTTTAAAGAAACAATCTCTTGAGCCATTTTGACGGTCAAGTCCCTGTCGCCTTTTGGATTATATAATTTAATGGTTACATCTTTATCTGTCTGATAGCCAAGCTCCTTTAACCCTGCTTTAACGCCATCTACCGAACTAAGCTGTAAGTCCGAAGCGATAAGAATGGAAATAGCTTTGGGAGGGGTTTCTTTAACAATGAGCGACGACGGAGAGGTAATAAAATAATATAAAAGCGCAACAGCAATGGCCAAAAACACAAAAATAGTAAAAACTATGCTTTTTATATTCATTCTTTAATTATTGCACTAAAACGGTGATTGTTATTGCCGCTATGTGTATAACTACGAATTATATGCGGGAGACAAGGCTATTAAAACCCAGCTCAATAAAAAGCTTTGTTAGTTCTTCTTTATTTAAAGTAAAATTCGCCTCCGGCATTTGAAATTTGATTGGCGCGTCGCGACGAATAGTTGCCAGATTTTTTGAGAAAAAGGCGTCTTTTTTATGCTCTAAAAGTAGCTTGATTATTCTTTCTTTTAAAAGTCCGCTTTTACCCTCCGAAGCCTTGGCGAAGGAGGCCTTCTCTATTTCAGTATATAAATTCTCAATGTTTCCGAAATTTTTAATAATATCCGTTGCGGTTTTTTCTCCGACACCCGGTACGCCAATAATATTGTCTGATGCGTCTCCTCGGAGGCCTTTGTAGTCAATTAATGCTTTTGGACCGAAGCCAAACCTTTCCTCAACTTTTTTCTCGTCATAAATAACTATGTCCTCCAGTCCTTTTCTCATTGTATAGACAACGACCCGGTCGCCATCAACCAACTGCAAAACATCCATATCGCCGGAGACTATTACTATCTTTAATTTTCCCTGCCCCACCGGAAGGCGCATATTTTTTACTTGTTCAACAATAGTCCCTAAAATATCATCTGCTTCAAAGCCGGGCGCGGAGATGTCGGGTATACCAAAGGCCGCAACAACGTCATGTGATCTCTTGAGTTGGGCAACTAATTCAATGTCTGCTTCTTTCCTAGTTGCCTTATAAGCAGAATAGGCCTCGTGCCTAAAAGTCGGTCCCGGTAAATCATAGGCTGCAACAAGATAGTCCGGTTTTAATTCTCTGATAACCTTAATTAGCATGGTAGATAGCCCATAAAGCGCCCCCGTAGGCTCGCCGGTATTTTTTGAAGTAAACTTCGGCAACGCATGATACGCGCGGTGTATCAAGGCGTGAGCATCGAGCAAAACAAGTGTTTTCATTGGTTTATCTTGATTAGCCGTTTTTTAAAATGTCCGATATGTCCGAAAGAAATAACTAAAGAATTTTTTGGTAAAATATTTTTTATACGGTTGCCCCATTCTATTAAAATTATATTGCCGGGTTTTCTTGAAAATTCATTCCAGCCGAGCGCTTTCATATCTTTTGAGGCAATACGGTAAGCGTCGATATGTATGAAATTAGAGACGCGCTTTCTGATAGGATAAACTCTCATTATCACAAATGTCGGGCTTCGTGGATTTTCTTTAACTCCCAGCCCTTTCGCAAATCCCTGTGTAAAAGTTGTCTTCCCCGCGCCCAGCTCCCCTTCGAGACTTATAACCAGCGCCTCTTTGATTGAAGTCCGACTTCCATCAGGACTTAGAACAATTTCACGAGCTAATTTTTCGCCTAGTTTTTTTGTTTCGGCAGCGCTTTTGGTAATTATTTTCAAACTTTCTTTCATCTTTAATTTATAACATAAAAAATAGGGCGCCCGGTTGGGCGCCCCATGAGAGAACAAAATTTTACTGAAGACGCGATTCTGACACGGCCTTTTCGGCTGCGGCATAAATCGCCTCTCTTTCAAGATCACGATTTTTGAGTGGGTCCCGCGTTAGCTTGAAGTGTTCCGAAGCTTCAACCTGGCCAACGATTTCTTTAGTCTCGAGGTCTACGACCTCAAGACTAATCACTGCCTGTGGGTCTCCTAACTCAAAACCGACCCTTGCTTCTTTTTCTGCGGTCTCCGCGCTGTCCACCAATGGAATGCCACGTCGCCTATAAGCGGCCTTTACGCCGCGAACGGCCCTTTCCGTATTTTCGCCGACACCAACAACATAGATTCCTCGTCTTGTGACGGCCGGGGCCTGTGGTGGCGCTTGCGGCGCTCGATCCCATCGTTTGGGAAGAGGCACAGAGTCTTGTTGAGGATAATCCTGTGGTTGCGGTAGCTCTGGCTGATTAATTATCACTATCGGGGACGATCTAATAAAGACTCCCACGTCGTCATAAACATGGTAATAATTTCCTACCACCACATAACGATAATGCCTCCCGCCGTAATAGTGATTCTGCGTGAAATGCTTGTGGTAATTCGGCACGAAGGCATTGGGTCTCACTCCACGTGGCGCCACTCGCCCGTAATTCTGCCTAACCGGTGGTACGCTTTTGGCAGAATGATTAGGCCTTCTCGCCTGCGCCTCGACCAGCGCAACTCCGCCCGGCACAAACTGCCACAATAAATACCAAATCCCGAATAGCACCAAAAACCGACCTGTTTTCATAAATTCTCCCTTCTATTTGTTTTAAAGGCCAAAAACACCTTGTTTTTCAACGCTTTTTCACTAATTCTGCTTTAATTATACACCTAAATTGGACTTAAGTCAAGTACGAAAAAGTTATCCACTTTTGCATAAAAAACTGCCTTTGTGCTACGAATTAAAATAATTATGATCGAAGCGGTTAAAAAATTCAAAGAAGCTGTAGAAAAAACAAATACGATATCCGTAAAAACCGGCCGCACGAACGATCTCGCGAAAATTTTATCGGCCGCACTGCTCCACGGCCTTTTTTTGCGCCTTGGAAAGCGCTCTTCGCTTGATATTAATAATTATTCCGAAAAAACTTTGGAATTTTTAAAAAACTTGTTCGTAAATCCGATTTTAGATAATAATTTTGTCCCTCCGGAACGCATATTAATAAAACTTGATACGACGAAGATACCTGTTGAAGAATTAAATTACGAAAAAGACGGGGAAACACTTAAAATTATGCTCAAAGGAAAAAATATTTTAAACACTGATGGCATAGTTATCGAAAAAGAAAAAGAACCCGTTGATATGCTGATACTTCTAGACACGGCTCTCGGTGAAGCGGAAAAAATATTAAACTCTACGCCGCACAAAGATGTTGTAAAAATTACCTCGAAAGAAAGAGGGCTCGCCAATAAAACCGCCGATATTATCAGCGCCTTCTACCCCGAAATACCCAAAGAATTTAAAGAGCCTTTGTGGATGCTTTTAGAAGAAGAAAATAAAGAATCTGCTTTCCCGGGTGCCGAAAATCTTGCGCTTTATTCCCTGCTCAGCGCGTCGGTAAACCGTGAAATGATTTCGCTGGCACGGGAGTCGTTTTTTGGCCGGGAATTTTGGAAAGTTTTGGGGAGAGCGCTCTCCAGAAGCGGCTTTGAAAAAGAGCTTGCGACGCACTGGACGTTTTTAACTAAAGCCGACCTGGCAAAAACCGGGGCAAACCCCGATATTTTAATATCCATATTTAAAGAAATCAGAAATTTAATGAAAAGCCCCAAATATTTCGCTCTTTTGTGGGAATCTGAAGCAAGCGGGGAAACTCCTGCAAGAAACATATCCGCTATTGTCGGCGGCGGAGAACAACTCCACGCTCTCGCTTCGTCATTTGGCTTAACTCCCGCCTCAAATTATTTTTTTGTACACGGATTCCAGGCGTTTTCCGAAGCTGAAATAAAAATCAGGGCGCATCTCCGCAAGCTCGCTTAAAAGATTTAACAAAGTTGTTCTTTAACAAAAGTCGCCTCACAAGCTAAAATGAATTTATGAACACAAACGACAGGTTGGCAGAATTAAGAAAAAAAGAAGAAGAAGAGCTTGCTCAAATTTTGGCCCAAAGGCACAAAATATCTTATCTTGACCTCACAAAGATGACCATTGACCTGGACTCCCTTAAAATAATCCCCGAGGCCGATGCCCGTGCCAATTCCATGGCCGTTATTCAAAGTGTGGGCAAGAAATTGCAAGTTGCCCTTACCAACCCCGACAGGCCGGGCGTCGCTGACACGCTGGACAATCTAAAAAGAAGAAAATACGAGACCCAGCTTTTCCTGGTTTCACCGGCCGGTCTTGATAAGGCATTTTCAAAATACAAAGAGATACCAAGATTTGAAGAAACCAAAGTAGGCATAATCGACATTTCCAAATCAAAGCTCGAGTCCTACGAAGCCACACTTCATTCTCTTGCTAATTTCAAAAAAGCCCTTGCGGCCGCGCGCGAAAAAGATGTGCGCAAAGCATCCGACACGCTTGAACTTTTGTACGCCGGGGCGCTTGATGCCGATGCTTCAGATGTTCATATTGAAGCGGAAATCGCGTCTGCGAAAATACGGCTAAGAATAGACGGCGTGTTACAGGATATTATCGACGTTCCGTTGCCTCTTTACCAATTATTGCTTTCGCGCATCAAGCTCTTATCCGAGGTTAAGCTTAATGTCCGCGATAAACCACAGGACGGCAGATTCACCATTAAAACCGCAAAAGAAGATGTGGAAGTCAGAACTTCTTTTCTGCCGGGACCATTCGGCGAATCAATTGTAATGAGATTGTTGTTGCCAAAAACAATTGCTATCCGTTATGAAGAATTGGGCATGCAGCCGGCTCTCTTTGAAATGATGAAAGGCGAGCTATTGAGACCGAACGGCATGATATTGGTCACCGGACCGACCGGCAGCGGCAAGACCACAACTCTTTATGCATTCTTAAAATCCATCTCATCGTCGGAGGTAAAAGTTATTACCATTGAAGACCCTATTGAGTACCATATTGCACACATAACCCAGACACAAATAGATCCAAGTAAAGGATATGATTTTGTAAACGGCTTACGCTCGATTTTAAGACAAGACCCGGACATCATATTGGTCGGAGAAATCCGTGACCTCGAAACAGCCCAGATTGCTATGCACGCGGCGCTTACGGGACATTTAGTTTTTTCAACACTTCACACAAATGACGCCGCAGGGACAGTGCCCAGGCTCATTGATCTTGGCGTAAAAGTAAATGTAATTTCACCGGCTCTTAATATAGCCATGGCTCAGCGGCTTACGAGACAGCTCTGTACGGTCTGTAAAAAAGCCGATAAACCTACAGACGAAGAAAAGGCGCTTATTGAAAAATATATAAGTTTGATGCCTGAAGTATATAAAAAAGATCTCCCAAAGGATATTGCTATGTTCCGGCCTGTCGGATGTGAAAAATGTGGCGATACCGGATATAAAGGTCGAATAGGTGTTTTTGAAGCATTCTTGGTGGATGATGAAATGGAAAGATTAATAATAACTAGCCCCCCTGCCGCGGATGTCCAGGCGCTGGCAATAAAAAAAGGTATGCTAACCATGTATCAGGACGGTGTCATTAAAATCATGCGCGGGGTCACGACCTTTGAAGAATTAGACCGTGTTGCCGCGGCATAATAAGAACTTTGAGATTCCACCGGTTAGTCTCTAGGCAATTGCTCTTCCATGGGTAGATAGAGCTTAGATTTTTTTCGAGGAATAGCCGAGTAAGCACCGCGTAAAGCGGACAACAAAGCCATCCTATAAACTAAAAAAGAAATCAGCTATCCCAAAAATGGGATTATTGCCTAGAGACTAGCAGGTAGAATCTTAGCACATTATAGCAAATTAAATTAAATATGTCAAGCGAAGAAAAACCAAATAGCCTTAGCCCCAAACAAAGAAGCGAAGACGCATCGTTAGACTTGGCTTTGCGGCCTAAAAATTTCGATGAATACGTAGGTCAGGATAAGCTCAAAAAGAACCTTAAAATTTTAATAGAAGCGGCTAAAAAACGCAACGAGCCGATAGAGCACGTGCTTTTTCACGGACCGGCCGGTTTGGGTAAGACCACGCTCGCCCATCTTGTGGCGCGGGAGATGAACGCGCAAATTAAAATAACGTCTGGCCCCGCGATAAGCAAAGTCGGCGACCTTGTCGCTATAATTTTACGACTGGAGGAGGGTGACATTCTTTTTATTGATGAAATACACCGTTTAAGTAAATTGATTGAAGAAATTCTTTATCCCGCGCTTGAATCGCGCTCTATAGATTTTGTGAGCGGTAAAGGGCCGTCCGCGCAAAGCTATCACCTGCCTTTAAAACCATTCACTTTGGTTGCGGCGACAACACGCACATCCTTGCTTTCTTCTCCCCTGCGCTCGCGTTTCTCCGGAGGCTCTTTCAGGCTGGATTTTTATACTGAAGAAGATATTGAAAAAATCTTAGAAAGAAACGCAAAAATATTATGTGTGGAAACCAAACCGGAAGCTATCAAAATGCTTGCGTCGCGCTCGCGCTTTACTCCGAGGATTGCGAACCGTCTTTTGAAACGCGCCCGCGACTACGCGGAGGTAAAAGGCGAAGGTATTATAACTGCGGAGCTTGCGGGAGAGGCGCTAAAACTTATGGAAATAGACGAAATGGGGCTGGAATCTTTGGACAGAAAAATCTTGGATACTTTAATTACAAAGTTCGCGGGCGGCCCTGTCGGAGTCGGCACGCTTGCCGCGGCAATCATGGAAGAAGCGGAAACAATAGAAGAGGTTTATGAGCCGTACCTGATGCAATTGGGCTTTCTTGAACGCACTCCGCGCGGAAGATGCGCCACGGCGCGCGCATATGAACACCTGGGACTGACTCCGCCAAAAACAGCAAACAGCCAGCAAAATTTAATATAAAAAAGGAGCCGGGGGCTCCTTTTTCGGTTTAATTTAATCTACTTAGACGTCGGACGTCTAAGTTACAAATTTTGGACGACCTGATGAATTTTGTTCGCAAGTTCTTCGTAATATTTTTCTACTTGGTCGAGCTCGGTAAAATAACAAGGATAACAAACAAGGGCGGTTCCCTCGAGTAATAACATTGCGTTTATGCCGATCTCTTTTGCAACGTCGGTGCGGATATCCGTCCTATATACAACCGCCTCACCGTTGGCGCCGATAGCCAGGCCGTATTCAACGCAAGTTCCGCCGTCCGCGTCCGCGCCGTCGGCGCTCCCGACATAAATATTGCCCGGATCTGTAGAATGCTCTTTACATTCCTTTTTCACGCCGTCTAAATTAAATCCCGCGGAGCTAATAAATTTCAGCGCTTCTCTTTGCGGCAAAATAACGTTGTGCCCCAATTTTTTCAGATATTTTTCCAGAAAAAGATTATGCAGTCTTTCACCAGCGTTGAACAGCCCGCCAGCCAGATAGATAGTTTTCATAAGAGCCTTAATATCTGCTGGCATCTTAACACTTGATTTTTCAAAACACCATAGATATAGTTCTATTAGAGTAAATTAAATAATAGGAGAAAAATGGCATACGATGCTGAATTTTATCGGCTCTATCGGTCATACCTTCAAGAAAATACAGTACGCAGAAACCACAATAAAGTCTTTGAAGTCTTCCGCAACTTTACCGGGCTGACTCCGCTCTTTGTGGTAGACCTTGGCTGCGGCCTGGGAGAATATTCGCTGTATGGGCATTACAATGAATATGCCGGCGTTGATATAAATAATTCCGGACAGATTCAAAATTTTGTACCGGCAGATTATAACAATTTGGATTTTGTACGCGCTCTTAATTTTATGCCGACTGTTTTCGTAAGTTTGTTCTCAATAGAATGTTGCCTTTCGGCAGATGATAAATATACCTTATACAAAAAAATTTTCTGCAGTATTCCATGGATACAGCACGCATTGGTAGGCGGGTTTTTCTATGAAAGCAAACGCGACCTCGAAACGGTCGGCGAAACCGGCGGGATAGTAAGCTACCAAACAATCGAAGACCCTTCAAAATACATCTCCAAAATATTTTAGGAATATAGAATTCATATGCGAACTCAGTCAAAAATGTTCGGTGATGACGTTATAGAGGTCTGGAAAATCCTAAGCCGCTGTTAATACAGCGGTGTTTTTTTTTAAATCACGTCGTTAATAATAACTGCAAAAAAGTGCTAATATAACCATATGGGCTTTCTTCCCGCGTTTATTCTTTATGTTCTGTTCCTTTGCGTATACGGATTTTTTGTGGCGGCAGTTTTATGGCATATCAAAGAATA
>JAUSHV010000024.1 GCA_030648495.1 bacterium | reverse complement strand
TCGCTCTTGTCTCCCCACGCGTTCCACCAATTTACTATTTCAATGGCCCGGTAAATATCGCCCGCATTCTCTTCTGTTGCCGTCTCTATCGGCCAAAATATCTTTATATTGGCGTCTTGTTCGTACGCCCATTGCGACGTTACTGTTGCCCCGATGCCTACGCGCGTTCCTTTCGGAAGAACCGCAATCATATCCGCAATTTCTTTTTTTGCGAAATCTAAGCGCGATAATTTTTCTCCAGTAGCGCTACGCATATCCCGAATAGTCATGCTTCGTGTGACATCAATAAGCACCAAAAAATTCTTTACCGGATACGCACCTTCCTGAAAATGCCCTGCAAGCGCCAAAACTAAACAGGAGGATGCCGCCAAAAGAAAAAAATATTTCAGTGAAAATCCTCCCGATATCAGTCGTTTTGCGCCTAAAAACAAAGGTAAGAACAACAAAAGATATAGAAAATCAGCAAATTCAAATTGCATATATTGGCCCTCCTTAAATATTCCCGGGCTTGAAAGGTATTATAGTGCCTTTTTCGCCTGAACCTTTGCCTTCGTCTTGTTGGGCGCTTTCCCCGGAAGCATTTGTCAGCAGGCGCATCGCGAGATCAAGATTATATTTTGCTTCCAAAAAATTCGAATCTATGCGAAGCGCGGCTTTATAATACTCTATAGCAACATCGAGCATTTTCGGGTCGTTCATCTTGACTGCTTTCTTAATATAAACGTTCGCAAGATTAAACAAAGCCTGCTTATGCAACCCTTCGCTCTTGCTGACAAGAAGAAGATAATCTTCTTCAGCGCCGTCTAAATTGCCTTTCTCTTCCTTAAGAAACCCCTTCAAAAAGAGCGATTCCCTGTCCAAATTTTCCATTGCGTCTTTGTCCGGCATTGCTTTGCCTGCAAGAGCGCTGTTGTAAGATTCTTCAACGCGCCAACGCCCGAAAAAATGAAAACTCCAAAATATCCCAAAAAGAAAAACTGAAATGAGCAAAATGTTTTTTGCACTCATAACGCGCCTCTTTGTATCTTCCGGCGTCTTAGCGCCTTTCGCAGCTCAAAATCGAACATTGCAAATAAGATGGAAAAAACCGTCGCTCCCAGAGCAATCATAATTGCGTCTCTTTTGAATGAAGATCGTGGCTGCCATGTCTCATATCGGACGATGCCCTTTGTAAGAGCGTCTATTTTTTTAAACGCCCGGTCAAATTCTTTCGCGTCATTCACAACAAATTTTTCCGAGCGCGCCGGACCCATCAGGTCCATAAATTGAGCCATGTCCGAAGAAGTGTCATTGCCGATGGATACCCAATAAAATTTTATGTTGCTTTTAGTAAATATACTGGCAAGTTCTAGCCTATTTTCAACACTGCCTCCGCCATCAGACACCAAAACTATAACTCTTGATGGAGCCATTGAACCCACAATTTCTTCTTTTGCCAGTATTGCGGCCGCATTTGCCAATGGCCAGCCAATAACGGTTCCTGAAAGATCGTCGCCCCTTCCTTTTAGAGCCCTGACAAACGCGCGGCAATTTGATGTTAAATTGCTAAAAATAATAGGCATGGAGCCAAAACCTATAAGAGCAACCCTGTCTTTTGGACATCTTTGTGATACAAACCGTTCAACAACATCTTCAGCAACCTTCCATCTGGTTTCTGACAGCCCGCCACTGATTGGGCCCTCCATGCTCGCGCTCATATCCAACACAAAAACTATAGAGGCGCCGGAACCAAAATGCATAACCATCCTGCCATTTGATATCGGGTTGGCCAGAGCAATGACAATAAATACTATCGCTATGGCGGCTGTAATCTTTCTCAGATAACAAATTGCTAACGAAAAAACATCTTTAGGCAAAATTGAAAAACTAGAAAAATTTGAAACGCGCACGCTTCTCCACCGGAAATATGGCAAAAAAACAAGGAGAAGAGCGAATAGCCAACGAATTTCTTCGAATTGCATCAGCTCTCCTCCCATAACATCTTAGTAAAGAATTCTGTCGTAGCTTCCATAATCGTTTCCTCTGAAAAATCTATTTTCTGTCCAAAATAGAGACGCCTGTCGGAAAGAGTCATAAGGCCCCTTCCGCGCTCGGTCAGATATTTCACATCGGGATCGTGAGAAAACATCGTCTTACCGAAACGCGCGTCAAGGGCTTGGTGAAATATCTTGAAACATTCATCCGTCCAAATTTCTTTCGGTTTTTGCTTCAACTTTTTCAATTTGCGCAAAGCCGCGATGTAAGGATGCAGCGCCGGAGATCTTCTTTTTTCAACCAAATCACAAATAAAAATTAGCACTGCAAAAATTGCGGCGATTATCCCCAACGCCATCAACGAAAACGGTCCATGCTCCCTCGCAGTATCAATCGCGGGCGGCAACAAAGAAGGCAGGAACTGAATCAGCTTATTTGAGCTTAATGGCCCGAACAAAATCGTAGCCGGCCGCAAAGATATGCTGAGAATCTCCTCCTTATTCTTAAAGACCAGCTTTGGAAAAGGGACCTGCATGCTCCAGACTCCGTCAACAAGGCGGAATATCTGCGCGCGTAAAATAATTTCCTGACCATCTACTTTCCAACCGGCAAATTCGGCATAATTATTCAACCTAGAACCGGTTCCCGGGAAAGATTTGCCGTCTAAAACAAATCCTTCGGGTACGTCGCTCACAACCACGCGCGCGATAACAACATCTCCGTTCCTATATCCGACGGTGCGTTCAAGCTTTAGGATGGCTTTTGGCTTAGCGTCTCCAGCCAAGACTAGGCTTGTGCTTAGAAAGAAAACCAAGGCAGATATCAATGCTTTCATTGTTTTCATTAAATTATCAAAAAACTCTTTAAATAATAGCGTATAATAGAAATTATGCAACCAAAATTAAATCCCCCGCTTTGGCGGGGGAATTTACTATTTTAAAAGCCAGTCCTGTATTTCTTTGGCATTAACATCGTCAATATTGAAATAAACGCTGTTGCCATATCTTGCAAATAATGATTCAAGGCGTTTCCTTTTTTCATCGAATGTTTTAGCAATTTTTTTCCTAATAGATGGCCTTATGAAAACCTGCCTCTTGCCACCCCGTTCAGGATCTTTCAAGGCCGCAAAACCAAACCGCGGAAGATTTATTTCCGAACTATCTATGAAAGAAACCGCCCTTACGTCATGATAGTTGCCGACTAATGCCATAAACTCTTCAATTTCCTTCTCGGGAAAATAAAAATCTGAAAACCAGAATATAAGAGATTTTTCTTTAGGAAGATGTTCGGCTATCTCTGCGATTGCTTTATGACCGTGGCTATTCATATCGCTTTCCCAAATTCGCCTCGCCGCATCAAACGCGGTGGCTTTTGAAAAGACCGGCGGTTCATAAAATTCAACTTTGTCACTATAGCCGAGAAAACCGAAGGCATCACCTATGCGATACGCGGAATATCCTAAAACCACAGCAAATTTTGCCATCTCTTCCCTTTTCGAAACAAAACCTGAATAAGAAAGCGACGCTGAAAGGTCAGCTACAAGCATGACTTTCAATGCGCTTTTTTGCTCAAATATTCTTACGCGCGGAATTCCGTCCGATGACCTGATTGAAGAGCGCACGTCCAGCCTGCGTTGTCCAGGTGCGTCGGTAATTCTTGTAATATCACGAAAAATAAGACCTGAGCCTTTGTCCACACTCTTATGCATTCCCTGGCGCATTGCCTTTACTTTCCAGTCAATATTGTAGTCGAGATCGCGGATTATCGAAGCAAACGCCTCGTTCGGATTTTTATCTTTCATACGGAGCCACTTTGTTTTTAATTTGCAACAAAAACTCTTCAGCTATCTTGGAACGTCTTCGCAATGCACTGGGCTGGAAAAAAATGCGGTGGGCCATAGTCGGCACCAAAATTTCATGTAAATCCTGAGGCAAAACCGACTTACTTCCGCGGAGCACCGCCGCAGTTTGCGAGGCGCGCCTGATCATAATTTCGCCCCGCGGAGAAATTCCTGCCATGATAATATCCTTATCGTTCTCGTCCGCTCCGCCAAGATTAATGCCGTAACTCGAAGGATGTCTGCTCGCATCAACTATATTGTAAATATAATCTAAAATGGCCGGAGAAACGGAAATATTCTTGCCAATCCAGTCCCAAAATTCCGTGATTTCCTCAGTTTCGATTATCGGAGCAACGCCTTCGATTAAACGCCCCATGTCTTCGAATTTCGGATTTCTCATTAATTCTTTTTCATACTCCGCGCTTAGATATGGCACATCAATCTCCATAAGAAACCTGTCGCGCTGGGCATGCGGGAGCTCTTCAGTTTCGCCTTTTTCCACACTATTTCTGGTGGCAACGAAAATAACATGAGGGAGCTTATATTGCTGGCCGAACGCCGTAATTGTGCGCTCCTGCATAACTTCCAAAAAACCTGCTTGACCCTTCGGGTGTATTCGGTTAATCTCATCCAGCA
Source organism: bacterium (assembly GCA_030648495.1). Taxonomy (GTDB): domain Bacteria; phylum Patescibacteriota; class Minisyncoccia; order UBA11713; family 2-01-FULL-45-33; genus 2-01-FULL-45-33. Next base: position 8,307 of record JAUSHV010000024.1, on the reverse strand, counting down.
AAACAATCGCAAGTTTTTCGCCTTGGCTAATCAACGGTCCCGGCTTGAAAACATATCTTCCTGTTTCCGCGTCAATATCTTCAATAATAACCGCGTCACGAGGAAGAAGATCTGGAACCCCCTGAATTCTGGCAAAGCCGCCTTTTACAGCTTTAGAAAGGCACCTACAAAGAGCGGTCTTGCCGACTCCGGGCACACCCTCCAACAGAACATGTCCTCGTGAAAACAGAGCGATAGTTATCAAATGCAATACTCCATCAATGCCGATGATCGTTTTTTTTAATTCAGCTTCCACTTCCATCATCTTGGAGCGAATATACTCAAATGTATTCTCTGCGTTTTCGTAATTCATCATACTCTCCCATAACAAAGAACCTGTCTCAAAATTAGCACAGGCAGGCTCTTTATTCAATTCGGTTATTTTTTTATTAAATCTCTTCCTCCGCCCCGGCTTCCAATTTTCTTAGATATTCTTTTCTATATCCTGTTCCGGCTGGGATTAGACGGCCGATGATGACATTTTCTTTGAGGCCCCGGAGCCTATCTTCTTTGCCGTCTATCGCGGCGTTTGTAAGCACGCGCATGGTCTGCATAAAGGAAGCGGCTGAAAGAAAACTTTCCGTCGTAAGAGCGACATTGGTAATGCCCATGACCAGCTGAACTGCTTTTGTAAGCGGCCTGCCTTCTCTTTTTGCTTTCATATTTTCTTCACGAAGCTTGGTCTTTTCTATTATATCTCCGACTGACACCGCGTTTGAACCGGGATCTTTTACCCGCACCCTGGAAAACATTTGTCTTACGATTACTTCGATATGTTTATCGTTGATGGTTGTTCCTTGGAAAGTGTAAAGTTCCTGAATTTCGTAAATTATATAATTCTGCACCGCCTTCGCGCCGGCCACAGAGAGAAGCTCTTTTATTTCTATGGCGCCTTCCGTAATGCGCACACCCGGTTCCACGCGCTCGCCCTGATTTACAAGAATTGTTTTGCCGAACGGCACTGTAAATTCGGAAATTTCGCGCTTATCCTCGTCCTTATCTTTATCAATAAGTATGCGCACAAGCTTGTCTCTCGTACCAGGCGTAGTCGAATCAATTATCTCGGACACAACCCCATGCACATCTGAAATAGCTGCTTGGCTTTTTGGAACACGCATTTCAAAGACCTCTTCAACTCTCGGAAGACCGCGTGTAATATCGGCCACACCGGCTACTCCTCCCACATGGAAAGTTCTCATTGTAAGCTGTGTGCCCGGCTCTCCGATTGCCTGTGCCGCCACAATGCCGACCGCCTCGCCCAATTTAATCGGCGTATTGGAACCCAAGTCATAACCGTAGCAAAGCTGACAAATCCCGCGGACGCTCCTGCATGCAACCGGAGATCTTAAAAAGGCGTTCGGTATCTCAAATGAGGCAATTTTTTCCGAATCCGCTACGGTAAGAAGGTGTCCTTTTTTGAAAATAACTTTCCCCGAGTCAGGTTCGATAATGTCTTTTGCCAAAACTCTTCCAAAAATCCTAAAAGCGAAGCTCTTGGATAATTTTTCATAGTCTTTTTTGAATACCTCAAACCCTTCTTCGTCTTTGCAATCCGGCTCCGAGACAATAACATCCTGGACAACGTCCACAAGTCTTCTGGTCAGATAACCGGCGACAGCGGTTTTTAACGCCGTGTCAGCGGTACCTTTTCGCGCGGCGTGAGTGGAAATAAAATATTCAAGAACATTTAGCCCTTCTTTAAAGGAAGAAAGTATCGGAAGCTCGATGGTGCGGCCTGCAGGATTTACCACAAGCCCTTTCATACTTGCAAGTTGGTTTATCTGAGTCCAACTTCCGCGCGCTCCGGAGTTGACCATGTAGTGTATCGGTCCGAATGGATCAAGTGTCGCGGGAGCCAATTTGTCAACCTTGGCTTTAACATCGCTCCAAATAGAAATTGCTTTTTCATATCTTTCGCGGTCGGTAAGGAGGCCGTTATCATATTGCGATTGAATCTCCGCAGCTTCCGCTTTTGCCAAATTAATCAACGCAAATTTTTCCTTCGGAACCTTAATATCATCCATCCCCCAGGAGAGTCCCGCCTTGGTTGCGTAGCGGTATCCGAGGCTCTTGATGCGGTCCAAAATCGGCGGAGTTTCTTCCACGCCGAAAGTTCCGATAATATCGGAAACCAACCGCTCCAAATCTTTTTTCTTCATTTCCTGATTCAAATACGGATAATCGCGCGGGATTACGCTGTTGAAAATCAAACGCCCGACTGAAGTTTCCAAAATCTCCTTTTGCATGTTTTGGTATTTGGGAGTTTTTGTAACTCTCACAAAAACTTTGGCCTGCAAACTCACATTATCAAAATCATAAGCCAAAATTGCTTCGTTTGGACTCGCAAAATATTTCCCTTCGCCATTTGAACCCTCACGAATCCTGGTAAGATAACTGATGCCCATAACAATGTCCTGGGTAGGAGTGATAACCGGGTCGCCGTTTCCGGGTTTAAGTAAATTCCTGGAAGACAACATCAAGTCTTGCGATTCTCGCTGTGCTTCGTCGGTTAAAGGAACATGCACAGCCATCTGGTCACCGTCAAAGTCCGCATTGAATGCTGTACAAACCAATGGATGAAGCTGAATGGCGTTTCCTTCAATAAGCACGGGATAGAAAGCCTGAATGCCTAAGCGGTGAAGAGTTGGTGCGCGGTTCAAAAGCACGCACTTGCCCTGAATAACTTCTTCAAGACATTCCCATATTTCGGGGGCAAGGTCGTCAATAAGGCGGCCGGCTCCGCGGATTGTGTGCGCCAAATTCCTTCCAATAAGTTTATTTATTACGAACGGCCGGAAAAGCTCCAAAGCCATGTGCTTTGGCAAACCACATTGACTGAGCTTGAGCTCGGGACCCACGACAATAACGGACCTTCCTGAATAATCAACGCGCTTACCCAAAAGATTCTGTCTAAATCTACCTTGTTTCCCTTTCAACATATCCGCCAAAGAGCGGAGAGGCCTTTTTTGGGCTTGCGAAGTAGCAGCGGGTCCTTGCGAGCGCTTGATTGAATTATCAATTAAAGCGTCAACAGCCTCTTGGAGCATTCTTTTTTCATTTCTTACGATAACTTCAGGAGCCTTAATTTCCAAAAGCTTTCTCAAACGGTTATTCCTGTTTATCACGCGTCGGTAAAGGTCGTTTATGTCGGAAGTAGCATGTCTGCCGCCTTCCAACTGTACCATCGGACGCAAGGCCGGCGGAATTACGGGAATAGTTTTAAGGAACATCCACTCGGGCTTCACGCCGGAATGAATCATTGAGCGAACCAAACGCAATCTCCTCAACATTTTTTTCTTTTGCATTGCCGGCGCATTTGTGACTTCCGCTTCAAGCTCTTTTGATAATTTCGGCAGATTAATGTCTCCGCAAATCTTTCTCAAAGCTTCGGCTCCTATCCCTGCCTCAAAGACATTTGCGTACTTCATACTCAAACGATGATATTCTATCTCTGAAATTACCGTCATAGAAGCGAGTCCTTTTATTTCAGTCTTGGCCGCGTCCATCGCATTCTTCAACGCTTCTTTTTCCGGGCCTCCTCCCGCTTTCGATTTGGACTTAAATTCCTTTTCAAGCTGGATTAAAATTTCTTCGCGGGCTTTTTCGTCCACATGAGTAATGATGTAGCCTGCAAAATAAATTACTTTTTCAAGGTCTCCGACCGGAAGATCTAAAAGTATACCTACTCTGGACGGAACGCCTCGCAAAAACCAAATATGCGAAACCGGTGCGGCAAGCTCGATATGGCCCATTCTTTCCCTGCGAACAATAGAGCGCGTAACTTCCACGCCGCATTTATCGCAAACAATACCTTTATAACGGACTCTTTTGTATTTCCCGCAATAACATTCAAAATCTTTTTCCGGGCCGAAAATACGTTCGTCGAAAAGCCCGTCTTTTTCCGGGCGCTGTGTGCGGTAGTTTATCGTCTCCGGCTTCGTAACCTCTCCCTTGGACCAAGTTAATATCTTCTCCGGAGAAGCGATGTGTATAGATAAAGATTTAAAATCTGTGATTTTCGCATCCATATTTATTTTTTGCCTTTTACTCCGGTAAGTTCGCGCTTGGTTTTAGCCTTGACCTCTTTTTCTTCCTTATCCTCTTCAATAAAGTCCTCAAATTTCTCTTTTGCCTTTCCTTTCGCCGCCGTTTCTTCATCATCATCCGGGCTTGACACAACTCCTTTTAATTCAATATCCAAAGCGAGGCCTTTTAATTCGTTCACTAACACATGGAAAGAAGCCGGAATATTCGGTGTCTTAAAAGGCTCCCCTCTTACGATAGAGTCATAAGCGGCGGCCCGGCCCAAAACATCGTCCGATTTAATTGTGAGAATTTCCTGCAAAGTATGCGCGGCGCCATATCCTTCCAAAGCCCATACCTCCATTTCTCCGAAACGCTGTCCTCCTCCCTGGGCTTTTCCGCCCAAAGGCTGCTGGGTAATAAGCGAATAAGGCCCGATAGAACGCATATGAATTTTGTCTTCCACCATGTGGTAAAGCTTCATCATGTAAACTTTCCCGACCGTAACTTTCTGGTCGAATTTATTACCGCTCCTTCCGTCAAAAAGTTCCACTTTGCCGTCTTCCGGAAGGCCAGCTTTTTTAAGCTCTGCTTTTATTTCTTCTTCCGTCGTACCCATAAGTGCCGGAGTAACCGCGTGGTAGCCAAGCTTATCCGCCGCCCATCCCAAGTGAGTTTCCAAAATCTGTCCGATATTCATACGCGATGCTACGCCCAGGGGATTTAATATAATTTCAACCGGTGTGCCGTCTTCCAAATAAGGCATGTCTTCTTCGGGCAATATTCTTGAAATAACACCTTTGTTGCCGTGACGTCCGGCTAATTTATCTCCGACAGAAATCTTTCTAAGCTCCGCAACTTCAACCCTTATTTGCTTGATAACGCCTGTTTCCAATTTATCTCCCTTTTCACGGGTAAAAACCTTAATGCCGACTATCCGCCCGCGTTTGCCGTGCGGCATCCTTAAAGAAGTGTCTTTAACATCACGCGCTTTTTCTCCAAAGATAGCGCGCAGAAGCCTTTCTTCAGGAGTAAGATCTGACTCGCCTTTCGGAGAAATTTTTCCTACCAAAATATCCCCTGCTCTCACTTCGGCGCCTATCAAGACAACTCCGTCTTCATCTAAATCTTTCAATTTTTCTTCGCCGACATTGGGAATATCATGGGTCGTAATTTCAGGCCCCAATTTCGTATCACGCACCTCAACTGTAAAGTCTTCAACATGTACCGAGGAGAAAATATCTTTCTTAACAAGCTTTTCGGAAAGAATTATCGCGTCCTCAAAATTGGATCCTCCCCACGAAATGAAAGCAACAAGAAGATTAGCACCTAGTGCAAGATTGCCCCTATCCGTAAGTGAGGTATCCGCCAATATGTCTCCTGCTTTAACTTTATCCCCCACCGTAACCACCGGTTTTTGGTGAATAACGGTTGACTGGTTGCTTCTCGTGTAATTAATAAGGTCGTAAGCTGTTTCCTCCGACGCTTTGGTCGGAGCCCCGACTTTACGTCGGGGTTTATCATATCGTACCGTAATGTTGCGCGCATCAGCTTTTGTTATAACGCCGTCTTCTTCGGCAATAACAAGTCTGCCGGAGTCGCGGGCCGCACGCTCTTCCATGCCGGTGCCAACGAGCGGCGCTTCGGGCGACAAACACGGCACGGCTTGTCTTTGCATGTTGGAACCCATCATCGCGCGAGTTGCGTCGTCATGTTCCAAAAATGGGATGAGCGAAGTCGCGATGGAAAATGCTTGCTGGGGAGAAACATCGATGTAGTCCACTTCGCTTTTATTCATTATCGCCGGCTGTCCTTTTGCCCGCCCCTCAACTTCTTCTTCCAAAATATTTCCGTCTTTATCTATCAAAATTCCGGCGTGGGCAATCTTGTGCCTCGCTTCTTCAAAAGCAGTAAGAAAATTTATCTCCTTTGTAACTTTGCCTTCCGTAACTTTTCTGTAAGGAGTTTCTAAAATCCCGAAATGATTCACTTTGGCATACCCTGCCAAATGATTAATCAAACCGATATTCGGGCCTTCCGGCGTCATAATCGGGCAAAGTCTTCCATAATAAGAAGGGTGCACATCGCGAACCTCAAAACCGGCGCGCTCGCGTGTTAGTCCTCCCGGACCCAAAGCGGAAACTCTTCGCTTATGCTCAAGCTCGGCTAAAACATTTATCTGGTCCATAAATTGCGAGAGTTGACTTGTCATGAAAAATTCTTTCAATACGGCAGAAAATGGCCGCGCATTTACAAGTTGGGCAGGCGTTATTGTCGCCTGATCCAGAGTGGACATTCTATCTTTAACTGTGCGCTCCATGCGGGCGAGTCCCACGCGCAATTTTTGCTGCAAAAGCTCGCCGACGGAACGAATACGCCGGTTGCCTAAATTGTCTATATCGTCAGGCAAAGCCTGCGGATTATTGTTCATTGAAATTATCTCTGAAATTATCGCAATGATGTCTTCTTTATTTAAAATACGCGGATTTTTGAGCTTAACATCTGCCATTGCGGGAAGACGCTGGATAAGCTTGTAGCGTCCTACCGGAGAAATATCGTACCGAGACGGCTCAAACATTGAAGCTACCAGGTCTTTGGCGTTGTCTACGGTTGCGAGCTCCCCTTGCCTTATGCGTTTGAATATCTCAATATAAGCATCGTCAGCCATTTTGGTCGGGTCTTTGTCCAAAGTTTTTTTGATAAACCTCATCTCTCCTGTATCAATTTTTTCGAAAGCCGCTTCGATATCTTCATTTTTATCAAACCCAAAAATACGCAAAAGAGCGGTTGCGGCAATTTTTCTTTTCCGGTCAATGCGCACATAAATTGTTCCGTCGTATTCCGTATCAAATTCCAGCCAGGCACCGCGTTGAGGAATTATTTTTGCGCCGAAAAGTTTTTTGCCTCTCGAGAAATTACTATTGAAATAAACTCCAAATGAACGCGCGAGCTGGGAAACGATTACACGTTCAACTCCGTTTATAATAAAAGTGCCGCGCGGAGTCATCAGCGGAAGGTCAGCCAGAAAAACTTCCTGTTCTTTTTTCTCGCCGGTTGTCTTGTTGACAAGGCGCATCTTAAGGCGGAGCGGCGCGTCATACGATAAATTATTTATACGCGCGTAATTTTCGTCGAAACGGGGTTCATCGACAAAAGAACTTACAAATTCTAAAGCAAGTTCTTTCCCGGTATAATCAAGCATGGGAGAGAACTCATCCAGAATTTCTTTTAATCCTTCTTTTATAAACCATTCATAAGAAGAGAGTTGCATTGCCGCGAGATCCGGCAATGAGGCGTAAGGTTCACGATAGCGCGAGAAATACTTCTTTTGTATTTGCATACTAAAGTATAAGAATTAATTTATAAATTATTTATAGAAATTTAATATAACAATAAAAAGCCCTCCGAAACCCCTAAGAGAGCGTGCCACGTTTACCTGTGAGCAGTTTCTTTAGTATACAAAGCGATGGGGTTTATTTTAGCTTTCCCTATTAAAATAAGCAAAATTTGACCTGTGGATAAGTCAATATTGTGCGTCAGTACACTCTAGCAAACCCATAAAAAGAAGTCAAGGGGGACACGCGGGTCCCCCTTGCTATTTGAACGGCAGTCTGTTTATGCAAACAGCTTACCAACCGAACGAACGTGCTTAGTCCGGGCAAGGCCTTCCTCGTCCGCTTCCTGCAAATCAGCGATCTGAGCTTCCAGGGCGGCAATCTCCGCCTGAGCGTTAGAAACATCCTCGCCGCGTTTCGCAGAAGCTTCGTCATCTTCAGTAACCCGCGCACTGACATCATCGGCAACACCGTCCTGAAATCCCAACACGCCGACAACGACGCCCTTTACAGCTTTCGCGGTCTCCGGATTATCCCCGGTAAACCGCATGGCCGCCTCGGCCTCGGCAAGGCCGAAACGCTTTGGCTGACCCTGCCTAATCACGGTAATAGCCAACACGAGCACTACTACCAAAAGTACTACGACTGTGAACATAAAACCCCTCCCTTTCTTTCCGGGCTAAATTTTACTCCACACCAACCGCCCTTGTTGATATGGTGTTCTAGTAGCCATTATATACCTATTAAAAAATAAGTCAAGTGGCCTGTATAGCTAGGCGCGCTTCTGCGAAAACTTATGCCAGGTGATGAGAAGAAAGCTCGCGATGAAGATTGAAGAATATGTGCCGAAGCCGACACCGATTAAAATGGCGAGAGAGAAATATTTTGTAGTTGCTCCGCCAAAAAGATA
>JAUSHV010000023.1 GCA_030648495.1 bacterium | reverse complement strand
ACCGCCTGTGATTGTGAGGCCTGCGGAAGAAGCGAGACCGGCAGAAGAGATTCCTCCTGAAAAAGTTGAAGTTGCTGTGGAAGTGTTGAGAAGAGAGCCGCCTGTTATAGTAAGTCCCGCTGAACTTGCAAGACCTCCTCCTGCAACTGAAAGTCCTGAATTAGCCCAGGTGGAAGTTGCTGTTCCTGAAGTTTGGATGGTTCCTGTGGCAATGAGGTTGGCTATTGAAAGATTGCCTGCAAAAAGTCCGTTACCTTGAACTGAAAGAGATTGGGAGGGGCTTGATGTTCCAAGGCCAAAATTATTTGAAGAATTAATTACCGTGGTTAAGTTTCCTGAAGTATCATAGACATCTAAAATATTTGCTGTTTGTCCTGTAAACGGTCGAAGAGCAAAAGTCGTGGTTGCTGTTGATACGGATTCTACTGAAAGTTTTGCGTATGGAGTTGTTGTGCCGATGCCGACAGCATTGGTTGTTGTGGCAAGACGCAAGTATCCCCCATCGGTTGCAATGAAAGTAAAATTAGCATCGCTCCCTCCACCTGAAGAAGCTGTTGCCCAAGCAAGATTGCCTGAACCGTCAGTCTGCAAAAAATTGCCGGCGACGATGGAAGAAGGCCATGTGTATGTTCGGTCGTTAAATTTTGTAGTTCCGGTTGCGATGAGATTGGCTATTGAAAGGTTGCCTGAAAAAAGACCATTGCCTTGAACGGAAAGAGATTGGGAAGGAGTATTGGTGGCAACTCCAAGGAATCCGGAGGAATTATTTACCGCAAGAAAGCCTGAAGAAGAAACTGTTGCCGCTCCAGTGTAATAAGCTAGTTGATTGATTGTTCCGGAAGTAACTGTTCCGGAGCCGGAGCCTCCGCCAACACAAGTTCCGTCGGGCATCTGAAAACAACCGGCAGTAAGCGCAATACCGTTAGCAAAAGTACTTGTCGCTCCGGAAACAGTAAGCGTTCCGATGGTTCCTCCTGAAAGCGGCAGATAGTTGGATGCGGTAACGCCATCGGGAATATCCGCGTCGGTAAGGCCTGTAACACCGTTCACGGTCGCGTTGGTAATTGTGACGCTGGAAAGATTATCAATTCTTTGCGAAGGGGCAAATGCTTGTGTTGAAATTGGGGTATTCGCTGCGGGTCCGGAGAATATAATCACAGGCGAAGGAGCCTGGCTCAAACGCGCATAAACTTCCGTAGTAATTTTATTGTAAAGTTCCGATAGTTTTGTATCGAGAATTGAAATTGTAACTTCTGAACCCAACACTTGCCTTTGAATAATAGTCTTTGTATTGTCTATAATCGTTACGCCGCCCGAAGATGTAGTAATGGGAGAAATGATAATTCTCGGCGAAGGCGTGGGAGTTGGTGTTGGTGTGGGCGTTTGATTAACAGGTATCTGAACAATAATCGCGGGAAATGAAAATAAACCTGCCACAAAATCTACGACACTATTCCAAACAGATAAAATACCGTTGCCAATACTTGAAAGGATGCTGGCTTGTAAAGAAATCTGCGGAACGACAATTTCCAAATTTGCCAAATTTTCACCTGCACTATTAATTAAATTAGCCGACGCATCAAGCACTGCAACCGGCGCAGTATGAAAAACTGTGACAAATGAACCGAGATACTCGTCAGCAAGATCAGCAAAAGAAAACGGAAATGTTATTTCTGGCCAATGAGACGACACCAAAGCCAAAACCAAATCTGCGAAATGCGGCAGGGCAAATTCAGGAAAAGAAATTTGTGGAATAGATATCTGTGGAATGGCAATTTCCAAATTTGCCAAATTTTCACCTGCACTATTAATTAAATTGGCCGAGGCGTCAAGCACTGCAACCGGCGCAGTATGAAAAACTGTGACAAACGAATCAACATATTCATCTGGGAGCGAGAAGCCCGTATCTTTAAAATTAATAGCCCAGCTACCGGCGACCATAAAAAATAAAATAATAACAGAGGCCAGCGCATATCGTTTTTCCGAGATTTTGTTTTCATCAGGCTCTTCTACATAAGATATTCCTTTTTGATAGCTTAAAATAGATGATTCAGAAACATACCAATTATGTCCAACCATCCTGCATTTAATTTTATTTAAACGACAAAGCTGGCCAATATAGTCATCAGCATAGCCGGTTAAGCTTGCGGCTTTTTTTACGGAAATATACTTCTCTTGATCAAAAAATATTTCGTGCAATTTTTTTGAAATTTAAGGCTAATCTTGTATTACCGAGATACCTTAATTATACAACAAATAATACTAAATTTATGCAAAAAATTTATCCGCTTTAAACGGGTAAATTTTTTGTTTATCCTTCTATACCTATGCTTTTAATAGAAGGCTTTGTTTCATAATCAATTTAATCCATTTAAGAGAGAGAGAGAGAGGAGGTTTATTAATGTTTATTAATGTTTATTATCTATAAAAATTAGTTTCACAGAGAAATGAGCCCCGACGTTTTCAGTCGGGGCTCCGACTTCGCTTCACGAACGTCGGAGTTATCCACAATTGAGTCATAGGATTTTGATATTTTTCTTTTTTTTCGGAGACAGAGATTCGCCTCTCGCTGTTACTACAGCTCGAAACCTACGGCGCCTCTTCGGCACCTGCGGCCTCCGAGAGCTTGCGCCCTACTCGCTTTCTCCCGCCACAGATATTTTAATTTTTAGGATGGCGGGACCCCGCCGATGGAGGTGGCCAAGCGATTTTTTTTCTTTAGTAATTAAAGCGGAGGCGAGAGGATTCGAACCTCTGAGAGCTTTCGCCCTACTCGCTTTCCAAGCGAGCGCACTAGACCGCTATGCGACGCCTCCGCTTTAATTGCTAATTAATATTTCTTATTAACTTTTTAAATGCTTCGCCTCCTTTATAAGTTTTTATCTGCAACTCTCTTAACCATGCAGACCTTTTATCAAAAAATCTTTCTTGATATATTAGCACCCATGGACCTTGTTTTCTAGTAGATCGATTAGCACCAGAATTGTGGTGCGCTAATCTTTTATCCAAATTGGAAGTACTTCCGATATAAAACCTGTTATTCTTTTTACTTTGAATGATATAAACCCAAAACATAAATTATTCACTCGCTTTTCCCGCCACAGATATTTTAATTTTTAGGATGGCGGGACCCCGCCGAAGGCGGTGGCCAAGCGAGCGCACTAGACCACTATGCGACCTCTCCGTTTATGAAATAATTGTACCTTCAAAATCTTTTCCTGCAAGGAGCGCTTCAAAATTCTTCAAATCAGTTCCTTTAATGATTATAGCTTTGAGCTTTTTTTTATCTGCAAGCCTTGCTCCAATCGGATCTACCGGAGCGTGTGAGCCGGGAATCCAGCGCGCCGGAATTAATTTGCGGTAATTTGCCCAGGAAATTTTTTTGAATATCTTTGTATTCTTAAATTTACTCGGGTCCTTATCATATACATGAGCAATGTTTCCCGCAATAATTGCCTCTCCTATATTAAAATCTTCCGCCAATTGCAAGCCAACATAATCAGTTGACCAACCTGGCCTCCATCCTGAAGCTACTGTAATTTTATTTTTTAATTTTCTTAGTTTAAATCTTTGGTCTATTACAACAGGGTCGGCTTCGCGGAAAAAAATTGTACGCATAAGATGCGCGTTTAGCCGTGTTGCGTGAATACCCAGCCAATCTTTATCCTCATTGGCAAGTTTTGTTACCGATGACGCTGCCGATTGGTAAGAACGCGCGGTTGAACCGCCGCCGGTAATAATTACAAATTTTTCGCCGCGGCCAATATGCTTTAGAATAAATTTACGGAATTCTTTTAAAAATTTAACATCGATATCCTTCGGATGAATTATCGAACCTCCCAGAGAGATTATTATTACTTTGCCGAATTTATACTTCATATGCTCATTTCACGAAGTCTCTTAATGCGGTCTTCGATTGGTGGATGAGTCATAAAAATATTTGCCAGCCATCTTACTGTTTTTTTCTTTCCCTGATAAGGATCATCAAGCCATAGGTGCGCAGTCGCGTGATTGGCCTGCCTCATCGGGGTATTGTCCTCGGCTAATTTTACCAGAGCGTTGGCGAGGCCTTCAGGATATCTTGTAAGCAAAACTCCGGACGCATCTGCCAAATATTCTCTTTTTCTTGAAACAGCAAGCTGTATAATAATCGCGATAAAGGGAGCCAATATTGCAAGTGCTATGCCTAAAATCAGGAATATTGCTTGAATTTGCCCGGCCCCTTCCCTGCGGTCTCCTCCAATACGCCCCCAGCGCATTGAACGCAAAAATATATCAGACAAAAGCTGGACTACTCCGACCAATACAACGACAACCGTAGAAACTAGCATATCTCTATTTCCAATATGGCTCATCTCGTGCGCCAAAACTCCTTCAAGCTCTGTTTTATTCATTATTTTTAAAATTCCCGAAGTAACAGCCACTATCGCCTTCTCCGGATTCCTGCCGGTCGCAAAAGCGTTCGGCTGAATAGAATCTACTATATAAATCCTTGGTTTTGGCAGGCCCGCTGTTATTGCAAGATTTTCAATAATATTATGTAAATCCGGAGCGACCTCTTTCGGAAGAAGTTTAGCGCCTGTAGTTGCGACAACGATTTTATCCGAAAACCAATAAGAAGCGACACTGGTAATAACACTAAATATCACCGCAAAAACAAGTATCCCCGGATTTCCATAAGCCCTAGAAAACACCCAGCCAACGGTTGAGATTAAAATCAAAAAAATGGTTATCAAAAACCAAGTCTTCCGTATATTGGAATCTTTGTGGGTCCAAATAGTTGCCATATTATTAAAAAGAGACTTTGACGGGTTCTTTTTCCGCTTCGCTCAAATTACCAAAGAATTCCATTTTCAAAAATCCAAATGAAGAAGCTATCAGATTTGTAGGAAAGGTGTCTACTTTTCTGTTGAGCTCCATTACATTGCCGTTGTAGAACCTGCGTGCGGCTTGTATCTTGTTTTCGGTGTCGGAAAGCTCTCCCTGAAGCTGTAGAAAATTGGTATTGGCTTTCAGCTCAGGATAGGCTTCGGCGACGGCAAAAATACTTTTCAAAGCGCCTGAAATAACGTTTTCATTTTGCGCTTTTTCCTGCAATGTTGCTCCGCCCGACAAAGCCTTTGCCCGGGCATTTGTTACACTCTCAAAAACTTGCGCTTCATGCTTTGCGTAACCCTTTACCGTCTCAACAAGATTGGGGATAAGATCATATCGACGTTTCAACTGGACATCGATGTCCGAAAGCGCTTCTTTGGCGCGGTATCTCAAAGTAACCAGGCGATTATAGGCCGCGATTAGCCATGCGGTGACCAAAACCACTAACCCGATGAAAATATATATAATATTCATATTAGTTTAATTATATGATAACTATTTCTAGTAGTCCATTCCTCCGCCATGAGGCATTTGCGGTCCGCCAGCTGGCGGATTCTTTTCAGGGATTTCAGTAATGGCTGCGCCTATCGTCAAATAATTCGCGCCTACGGATACTGCGTTTAGAAATGCCGTCTTGGTAACTTTCAGCGGATCAATGATACCTGCTTCTTTAAGATCGGCGATTTTGTTCAATACCGCGTTAAAACCCAGCCACTGCGTAGCTGATGTTTTTGATTTAGTTTTCTCGCTCTTAAGCTCATCAATAAATTTACTTGGGCTTTCCCCGCTATTCATCAATATCGCCTCTATCGGCGCGAGCAATGCTCTAGACAAAATTTCATTGGCTGCCCGCGAAACCTGCGTCCCTTCTGATTCTTTACCCATCACTTCCAAATTCGCGTTAAAAAGCGCAATTCCTCCTCCTGGCACAATTCCCTCTTCCATCGCCGCGCGGGTTGCGGCCACGGCGTCCTCCACACGCTGTTTCAATTCTTTTTGCGCCGATTCAGTCGGACTCCCGACTTTTATGATAGCGACGCCTCCTGAAAGCTTGCCGACCCTTTCATTTAAATTTTTCTTTTCATACTCTGAATCAGTTTTTTGTATCTGCGCTTTTATCTGCAGAACTCTCTCGGCTATTTTTTTCTTATCTCCCTTGCCTCCGACAATAGTTGTATTGTCTTTATCCGAAATTATCCGCTGTGCATGTCCTAGATCGGAAACTTCAGCGTTTTCCAACTTTTTGCCGAGCTCTTCAGAAATAAAATTTGCTCCCGTAACCATAGCAATATCTTGAAGAAGTTCTTTTCTTCTGTCGCCGAAACCGGGTGCTTTGACCGCCAAAATATTGAAAACCCCGCGCAGCTTATTGACCACAAGCGTCGCCAAAGCCTCTCCGTCCACATCGTCAGCGATTATGACCATGTCCTTTTTGCCCGTGGCAACTATTTTTTCAAGCAATTTTATGAAATCCGCAATGGCAGATATCTTTTTATCGGTAACTAAAATATAAGGGTCGTCCAGCACCGCTTCCATCCGCTCTTGGTTAGTTATCATGTATTGCGAAATATAACCACGGTCAAATTGCAGGCCCTCAACTATTTCAAAAGAATTCCCTACGGTGTTTGAATCGTCTATCGTTACAACTCCGTCACGCCCAACCTTGTCCATGACCTTCGCGATAAGCGACCCTATCTCTTTATCTTTTGCCGACAAAGTCGCCACCTCTTCTATTTTTTTGTTGTCGTTTATCAATTCGCGCTGGGATTCCAGAGCCTTAATAACCAACTCACTTTTGGTCCTCAACTCCTCGGCAAGCTGTATAACATTAAAACCTTTTTCTTTTATAGCTTTTTCTCCTTCGGAAATAAGCGCATGTGCAAGCACGACAGCAGTCGTTGTCCCGTCGCCAACTTTGTCATTCGTCTTGTCGGCCGCCTGTTTGATAAATTCCGCTCCTAAATTTTCATATTTATCGGCAAGCTCTATCTCCTTTGCGACAGTTACTCCGTCGAAAGTAACCTGCGGCGCGCCGTAGCCTTTTTCTATCACAGCTGCGCGCCCTCTTGGACCCAATGTCATCCGTACTGCTTCCGCGAGCTTGTCTATTCCTTTTTTCATGGCCTGCCTGGCCTCTTCATTAAATAAAATTTGTTTTGCCATTTTAGTTTAGGGGTTAGGGGTTAGGGGTTAGGGGTTAGAAATTTTCTTATCTAAACGCTATACCCTATACCCTAAACCCTTTTTTAGCTGATAATCCCTAAAATATCTTCCTCCTTTGCAATCAAATATTCTTTATCGTCGACCTTGAATTCCGACGGACCATATTTAGTATAGAGAACTTTATCCCCGACTTTTACACTAACCGGTGCTAGTGTTCCATTCTCCAATCTCTTTCCCTCACCCACCGCCAGAACCTTTCCTTCCTGCGGTTTTTCTTTATCCGCTGTATCGGGAATAAAAATACCACCTTTCGTTTGTTTGGCGCTATCCGCTTCGGACATGGGTTCAATTAAAACCCTGTCTCCTAATGGTTTAATGTTCATTTTTAATTAGGGTATAGGGTTTAGCGGTTAGGGTTTAGAAATTTTTAACTAAACGCTTTGCGCTAAACGCTGATAA
>JAUSHV010000022.1 GCA_030648495.1 bacterium | reverse complement strand
CGGCCGCTCCAGCCTGCCTTTGCAGTCGGTCAGGAAACCGTGAGGTATTTAAAGAGCGCTAACAAAAGTTAAGCAAATATTGTAAATTTTGTCAATACGTCTTTTTTGTGCTACAAAAAGATGTGGTAGAGTCCCGATGGCAAAGCCGTCGAGGATCCGCGATTTACAATGAAAAATAAGAGCCGCCTTAGCTCAGCTGGTAGAGCAATGCTTTCGTAAAGCAGAGGTCCCGAGTTCGAATCTCGGAGGCGGCTCTTATTTTTTAGTAAATCGGGACAATGCTTTTCCGCCGTAGGCGGATAAACTCCAAGCATAGGCCGAAGGTGCCGACTAATGTCGGCGCGTCAGTTCGATCCTGACCGTGGGCTTCAAAAATAAAAAAGGGTAACAATTATTGTTGCCCTTTTTGATAATTTCTTAATTTCTCTTTTATACGATCAGTGTAACCCCATAAAAAAGCTTGTTTTCTAATGTAAGTATGGGTTTCCGGATGCCCGATGGACGACACAGGAAATTCAAACGAATCTGATTTCAACTCTTTTTTGTTCCTACGGAGCCAATTGTACAGTGTGAAAGCTTTCCCGCATCCGCCGTTGTAGCAGATACTCGGATAAACGCTCCCTATTCGATAATCCACAAGATAAAGATCGCGAACTTCTTTCGGCATTTTAGAAAGTTCCAGATCCAAAAGACAAATTGCCGCCTTAATCATGTTGCGCAAATCCTGCGTGCCCGCAGTAAAATCTTTGATAAGATCAGCTCTTGTACATTCTCGCACAACGTAATCGTAAGTGCCTAAATTTTTTCCTCTGCCATTGTTGGTAAATTGAAAAGATCCTCTTGCATACTTTTCGGATGCTATCCATCGGAAAGCATTTTTGCCATTTAGAGCGTATTCAATGGAAATTTCCTCGGCGGTCAAATTCGCGTCTGCTTCAAATTTTCCGTGATCCATTTGTTCGTTATGAGCCAGATTGAAAAGGTAATCATTTTCGATAATTTCAGACAAAAGCTTGTCCGGATACGCTCTTGAAGGAACTCCTTTATTTTGAAGTTCTAGCTTTACCGCAACAATTTCGTTAAAAAGAAAATCTGCTCCCTTCAATATAGATTCCTCATCATAGAGGTCCGGCGCGTAAGGACTATAAATAATCTCTTCCGCGTATTTTTCAAATATTTTTGGGTCGTCGCTATTTGAATGGCCCGGAGAAATCCACCAATGCTTGTATGAAAGCGCTAAGAGTTTTCTTCCGTTCTTTTTTACCGCAAAAATAAGTTTGCTCGGTCCTCTTCCGGCGATATGCTCAACTTCATAGCCACTGCTCAATACCTGGAAGGAAAAAGCTACGCTATATGAATATGGGACAATAAGACGCACAATATGTAATTTGTCTTCGACGGTATCCCAAGCGGCAAGAGCAATCTCTTTAGATGAAATAAATTCGACTTTACGGGGGTACGATACCCAGACCAATTTTCCTGTTTTTTTTGATTTAACTTTCTTTTTGGAAGTCCTCGTTTCAGTTTTCGTTTCAACTGAAAGTTCTACGCCCGCAAGCAAAATTTTTGCTTCATCCATTTTTTGTAGGACGGCTTCGCTTCTTGACGCGGCTTCCGAATATGAAGAAAGCAAGCTCAAAAAGAAAATGGGCAGAGCTAAAACAATTATTTTTTTCACTTTTCACCTCTCGATTTGGCTTCTGGAGGCTCGGGCATAAATTCCCAAGGATTCACAGCAACACCGTAAAGCCTAATCTCAAAATGAAGATGCGGCTCACGCGCGGCAGTTTGGCCTGATAAAGCAATCTTATCGCCTTTTTGCACAACGTCTCCTTTTTTTACTTTTAATTTTGAAAGATGAAAATATAAAGAAACAAGTCCGTAGCCATGGTCGATTAACACCATGTTTCCTTCTGCAAGAAAATTGCCCGCAACCCGCACAATTCCGTCTTCGGCTGCAAATACCGGAGTTCCGATGTCCGCGCGGAGATCAGCTCCGAAATGGTTAATATCCCATTTGCCGTATCGATTACTAACCTTATGCCGTATTTGGCCGAAGGGAGAGGTAATTTGCATGTCTTTAAGTGGGAAAGAAAATCGCAAGTCTTCTTGCCAATATCGCTGCAGCGTTATCAATGCAAATAACTTTTCTAATTCCGCCTTTTCCGATTTAAATCTGGCCAAGAGCTTACCTTTCATTTCTCCAACAAACCTCACTCCCCGCGCCACCGGAAAATCCACTTTTTCGATTTTTATTTCTAAAATAATATTATCTAAAACATTACGGTCATTATTGCAAATTATCATGGCATAGGCCGTGCCCGGTTCCGAAGTTACACTCACCGGCAATATTGCCAAATAACCACTAACATTTTCTTGAACAGCATTATATACAACACCGCGAAAAGCTACTTCGCAATGATTATAAGATCCGTCGGTTTTTATCGCCACTCTAATCACTCCACCCTGCTTTACGAACTTAGGCGCATTAATGCTCAAAGCCGCAAAAACCTCTTGAGAAAAAAAGAAGCTCACCGCCAGCACAAAAATACTCGCAAATTGACGCATCTTAACCTTGTCAAAATCTATGAATAGCCTAGCGCAATTTGGTAAAAAATAAAACCCCGCAATTATTCTTGCGGGGCTTCGACATCAGGATCTGTATTTTCCAAACTTTCCATTTCTTTGCCGAAATTAGGAGGACTAACCAATGACTTCATATACTCTTCGGTTTCTTCAAGGAAAGGAACAGGTTCTGAATTCATATACCAATTATCTAGCGCATACCGAACCATAGGTCCCACAGTGCCGGCCCCAGTCGCACGGTCCCCTAAGGGCTGAGAATAATCTTCCGGTCCGCCTATCCATCCTCCCAAAGTTATGTGCGGGGTAAAACAGATAAGCCAGGCGTCAATATATCTTTCGGTAGTTCCGGTCTTGCAGGCGGTCGGCTGGACGAAATCAGCCAGTGTCCCGCGGGTTGTGCCGAATTTTACGACGCCACGCAATGCCTCCACCATTACTCCTGCGGTTACCTCGTTGATTCCACACGGTATCGTTATGGTTTCGTCCTTTTTAGTCTGACGATTCTTGAATGTCAACGAACCGCATTCTTTCTGCGTATTCCACTCGGTCTTCTCAAAATATTTCACTCCCGCCGAATCCGTTATTTTGGAAATAATATATACCGGCCGGAGTACGCCTTTATTTGGAAAAACGGAATACGCTCTAACCATTTCAAGAAGAGAAATGCCTGAAGCACCCAGCGCCGAAGGCAGATGAGGGTCAATGGCGCTCTCAATGCCAAGTTTTTTGACCATAACCAGCACCCTTGGGTCTAAGACGCAATTTCCTATCTGTGCTGTCCAGACTGCCGGCCGGTTGATTGATTGCGCTATCGCGAATCTCCTTGTGTAAGACGCCCCACCGAATTTTTTCTCGTCAAAATTCCTCGGCGACCAATATGTCCACGACTTTGTGTTCGGGTCCCATTGATTCCTGCAGGAAAGATGCGCGTTGGATACATTGCGGTCCAGCAACGTATTGTAAAGTATTCCTTCTGAAATTTCCTGTTCAAATTTTGCCGCGTAAACGAACGGCTTAAAAGACGAACCGGTCTGGCGCTTGGCCTTTACGGCATGATTAAACTGCCTTCTCTGAAAATCATTTCCGCCGACCATTGCGAGTGTTGCGCCGGAACCATTCTCAACAGCAAGAAATGCCCCTTCAGCATCAATGGCATTTGTACCATATTTATCTTTATAAGTCTTAAGAGCCAGTCCTACGCCTTCCTTGCCGTAACGCTGGAAACCGGCATCAATCGTTGTCTCAACCCGCAAACCAAACCAGGCATCATTGTTGCCGGGCCTTATTTCCTGGCCGACGCTAACAGTATCAAAAAACAGACCGTATTCTTTTTTTAATATTTCGCGCACATAATCTACCGCATGTTCGGCCTGTTTGCACGATTTTACGAAACTGTCCGTTACCGCAACACTTTCTCTGACTGCTTTTTGATATTCAACCTCCAAAATCAAACCTTCCTGGTAAGCTTTTGCCAGCGCGTCATCCCTTTTGACTTTGGCTGTTTCCGGATGGAGCTTGGGGGAATTGGGCGCGGGAGACTTGATAATTCCCGCCAAAATTGCGGCTTCGGAGTCGGAAAGTTCCTGCGCTGTTTTTCCGAAATAAAAACGCGACGCCGCTTCCACACCGTAGCGTTTATGCCCAAGGTATATTTCGTTCAGATAAAGCAACAAGATTGTGTCCTTGGAAAAGGTTCCTACAAGCCTACTTGCCAAGATAAGCTCTTTGAATTTCCTGAGAAAACTTTTCTTTGCCTGCTCTTCAGAAGGTAAAAGCTGTTTTACAAGCTGTTGAGGAATAGTAGAACCCCCCTCAACAATCTTACCTTCTTTTACATCTTCAACTATCGCGCGGGCAATGGCTCGAACGTCTATCGCAAGGTCTCTTTCATAAAACCGCTTGTCTTCAACCGCAATAATAAACCGGGCAACTTTCAAATTCCTGACATCAACGTTTTTCGGCGAAATTACATCGCGCCATTCTTCGGCAACGCATCCCAAAATGTCGCCTTCACGACTTAAGATATAAGCCGTCTGGTAGGGTCTGTACTCCGAAAAAGTACTGAAGTCGGGCAGATTGAACATTTTTGTCCAAATGCCCAAGCCGAATATCTGCATCCAAAAAAAATATAACGAGACCCCGCATACTATGCCTACTCCGCTGAAAACAAAAAAAAGTCTTTTTATCCATCTCCAAAATATTTTCATATGTTCTCCTCAATTTCAAAGAAAATAATCTGCCTAAATCCTAGGATAAAAACACCATCTTGGCAAGATTGACAATTTCTTGTATGCTTGGAATCAGAAAAGAAAGGGCGCACTCATGAAAGCGTCAATGGGAAACCTGAGCGCGCGGATAAGACGAAGAACGCAAGACAAGGTTTTTGTGTATTCAATGATTGCGTTCTCATTGGCATTTATTTATTGTTTTGGTTTGAGACCTTTGTGGCTATACGGACACGAGCCCACAAAACTATGGAGCTGGCGCTGGCAAATCGATATGACAGCTCATTATCTTTTCGGCATAGGTTTTTGCTGGATTTTAATCTACGGCGACAGACTTTCCACGGAACCTGCACAAAAATGGACAATAAACATTATCGGGAAATGCGCGCTAATCGGCGCTCTTTGGGAATTCGGAGTTGAAATGCCTTTTGATCTTTGGGTGCGTCCATGGCTGGAAAGCTCTTTCCTTCCTTATTTGACGCAAGCCCGGCAAATATACTGGCCTCTGCCGGAAGCGATGCAAAAGGGCAACATTGATACCGACATAGACCTTCTTATGACCGTACTTGGCGCAATTACCGGGCTCGCACTCTGGAAATTTATCTGGAGACCAATATATGCCCTTGTACGCAAAAGCCAGGCCCGGGAAGAATATCTCGATGAGCTTGCCGAGCTTTACGATTATTCTAGAGATAAAAAAATAGAAATATGGAAAAAATTTCGTGTAGCGCGGCTGGAAGAAAAAGACAAAAAAACCAATCCATAAGGACTGGTTTTTATTTTTGCAATAATCAAATAAAAAACATATTATGTAACTTAAGCGGCCATGGTTTAGTGGCAGAACAATTGCTTCCCAAGCAATGGGCGGGAGTTCGATTCTCCCTGACCGCATAGTTATTTTTTATTATTCTATTGATTATCCTCGGCAATATGCTATTTTCAGCCTAGAGAATCTTGGCTTTTAAATGTTTAAGGAAATCATTCTTGCCGGTGTAATTCTTGTGGCCT
>JAUSHV010000021.1 GCA_030648495.1 bacterium | reverse complement strand
TGAGGAGCCAAAGAGTTAGCAGGCTGTGAGCCGGCTGTTACGCTAAGTGCTGAACCAGCTGGAGGCGTAGTAGTCGTTGTGGTTGTTGTGGTCGTAGTAGAAGTAGAAGTGGAGCTAACCATTGAAGCATACTTGGCGCGTGAAATCGCTCCAAAGTATCCTGCAGGTGGGAAAACGCTATTGGCTGCTTGCCAAGCTGCAACAGCGGCTCTGGTGATTTCACCAAAGTATCCGGTTGATCCGCCTGAATAATTAAAGTGACCGGTTGAGGTCAAATAATTTTGCAAGCAAGTGACATCGTCACCTCTTAAACCTACGGTTAAACTTCTGCTAAAGCTGCAACCTGCGCTTGAAGAAGAAGATGAGGAAGACGTAGTAGAAGATGAGGAAAGCGCGGCGAGCTGTGAGGTTAACGCTGCAATCTGTGCTTGCAGTTGTGCGATGAGTGCATCAGTGGCTGCGTCAGCGGAAGCGACCATCGGCATAAATGCCGACGCGCCTGCCAACCAGACCATCGTAGTCGCACTCAATAAAACTGAAGTGATTTTTTTTGCAGTTTTGTGTTTTATTGAATTCATAATTTAATTTTTTTAATAAACTTCCCAATAAAATAAATTTCGACAAAAATTAATTTTATTGGATTTTAAACTAACCTAATAATTCTTTTCTTAAAGGAGCCAAGTCGTTTCTAAAATTCGACCCGACCTTACACTCCTGATTGTTTGATCAATTGTTTTCTTTCTAAACTCTTTCGTTCGTTATTTAATTTTCAAAGTTCTTCTCTTCCAGCAAGCTTTTTTTATTCGCTTCTGGCATCCGCATGCTAGGTTACCCAGCCCCCAAATCCCTAGTTATACAGATGTCATAAGCCAACAAAACGCACCTAAACAACGGTACCGTTTTAACCTAATTTGCTCTTCTACATAAGCTTATTCACTCTCATTTCCCTTAATTTAAGTATAAACCTAATAAACCTGCCCGCAAATACATATATTGTGGATAACTATACATAGTACCTTCTCCATCTTTTCTCACCCTCTTTTTTGACCGCGCCAGTATTGACTAAGGCGCTTAGCTCTCTTTGGACAGTTTTCTCGCTTATGTTCTCTCCGAAGATACCCGCCAAGTCTCCCACACTGCTTGGGCCTTTTTCTTTAAGGGCCGTCAATATAGTTTCTCTTCTTTTGCCGCCTTCCGCCTTATACGCTGCCTCAATCGGACGGGCAATCTGCTTTGGCTTGTCCGATACCCGCACGGTCTCATTCGGACGGGCCTGTCCGATTACAGCCGGGCGGGCGATATTGTCCAATAGAGCCTGATAACTATTCTTATAGGACATGACGCTTGAAAGCAAATTGGAATACTCGCGCTTAAGGACATCAAAATTCATTTTAGAAATAAATGTCCCGCTTGCAGCCAACTCAAGTTTCAAGAAAAGGCTTTTGACCAAGCCTTCAACGCGCCCCAAATCTTGAGGAGAACTATTGAGAACATCTAAAGCGTTCTGCCGCAAAGACCATTTTAATGGTTCTGCATCTGAAAAAAGTTCAGTAGTCCTGTATAACGCTTCTGTTATTTGAAGCGCCCTTTCTTTAACCTGATCAAACATATGGTTAGTAGTTTACTTGCTATAGAAATTCGTGCAAGATTGACCCATCTATAAAGATGTGGTGTTTGTGATTTCTCTATGTAACATTTCTCACTATTTAGAGTCTTATATATGTAGGTCGCATTATTAATTTATTAACAATTATTAGATAAATACTTAATTATGAGATTAAAACATATTGCGTATAGCGGAGTCGTAGCCTTATCTTTGGCAAGCTTAGCCTTGTTTGCAGCCCAAGCAGACGAACGCGGCGATAAACAGTTCAGAGAAGCCCAAGCCGTAGGCTCAACCTTGGAAATACATGTTACCGATAGCGGCCGGGTATTGGTAAGAGGCGCTAAAGTGACTTCTATATCCGGAAGTACAATCAATGCCACAGCCACCTGGGGTTCCGCAGTATTTAACTGGGGAGTGGTTACAGATTCCTCCACCGAATGGGTCAGGAGATCCGGAGGCAACTCCTCAATATCCGAAGTTTCCGTCGGAGATTTTATTAGTTTCCAGGGCGCGCTGGACACAACCGTCGCAAGCCCGATTACTGTAAAAGCGAAGGTCGTAAAAGACTGGTCAATACAAAAAAGACACGGAGCCTTTAGCGGTAGCGTAAAAAACGTTGATGGCACCGCCAAAACATTTGTACTCGCTTCCGAAGAGCGTGGAGATGTTGTTGTAAAGGTCTTGGATTCCACGAAAATCAAAAAGGGCAAAGATGCCGGCGTATTTACCGATATAACGGTCGGAATAAAATTGACCGCTGCAGGCCTTTATAACGACCAGACGAAAATATTGGAAGCCGACGAAATAAAAATCCACGCCCCAGCCGCAATCCGTACGACTCTCGAAGGCAAAATCAAAACCGCGCCGGGATCCGCTAAACCAACAACTATGATAGTTACTGCCGGAGATAAAGATTATACTGTAAGTATTTCCGTTGATACTTCGGTACTCGGCAACTTATGGCTCGTAGCAAATCTAAGCTCGTTTAAAGTTGGCGACAAAGTAAGAGTGTATGGAACAGTAAACACAGATCTAGCGGTTGACGCGACGGTAATCAGAAATACAAGCATATAATCCCGGAATTACCACAGCCAAAAAAACCTCCGTTTAAACGGAGGTTTTTTGGTTTTATTTTGGTTATTTTTCTAATTTAAACCTGACTATTTTACCTGTAGTTTCCGGGCTAACCTTCTCTCCATAATATTTTTTAAGATTTTCGACAGCGCCGCCTTCCAACGGTTCGTGGCCGGCAAGGTCATTATCGGCGATTTCTCCAAGTTTCTTTTCAATAACTTCGGTTACCTTTGCCTTGCCGAATATTTTCTTGGTATCCCAATTTATAAGCTCCAATTCGTCCCCTGCTTTGAGGTCTTTGTCGTCAAAAAGCCGTAATGACGAAGTTTTCTCGCCTTTTAATATCATGTCGGCTTTAAAAGCTCTGAACTTTAGAGTCTTCGTCTTTCCGGTCCCTACATCTATAATGCACTCTTCATAAAGTGCCTTCAGCTTTTCGTACTCCGCCTTCGCGCCTTCTATGCTATTTAAAATTATCTTCTCCTCTTCGGTTAACAGCGCGCCTTCTATAGTATCTTTTATTGTCCCCTTTATCTTGCCCGCGATTCTGCCTTCTAAGTCAGTTAATTCTTTCATCTTTTGGTCTAAAGTCGCTTTTATTAAATTACACTTATTATTTTTATCGTCATTTTTGTTATCGGGTTTTGCCCGGCCTTGCATCATTTTATATAATCCGAATCCCAAAGCGGCGGCTCCCACAATAACCACCGCGAGAAGCGGGGCATTCGAGCCGGAATCACTAATAGGAGAATCTTGTTCGGACTCAAATTGCGGAGGAGTAGAACTGGGTTCTTGAAAGGTTGGGATAGGCGACGGAGTGGTTGTGCTCTCGGTAGCAGCCGACGAAACAGGCGAAGAAGTTGCGCGGGCGGGAGTTTCAACGGCCCCGACTCCGCTTCCGTCAGATGCTGAAAGCTCGCTGATTGCCGGCTGAGCCAAATCTTGCGCCAAAATATGAAATGCCGGAATCGCCAAAAATACCGCCATCAAACCAAGTAAAAAGAATTTTACCGACTTTTCCATATCAAATTCTCCCAAAAATTTACTGGGAAAGCAATTATGGAGTTATGGTAAATATAAACGGCCAGACATTGTTTCCTTCGTTTTTCTCGGCGACAGTATTGTCGGGATCAATGACGTCGACAAAATTGTATTCTCCTGCTGGTGCGTCAAGAGCGTGGTTCCATGTGAGCCAAACGACTTCTCCTCGACTCAACTGTGGTATTGCAAATTTTTCTTCTTCATAATGTATACCGCCCGAACTTGGTGTGAAATATGCAGTAACGGAAGTTGCCGGAGTTGTGTCACAACCCGTACACGAATCGCTCATATTCTCGAATCTTATTGATATCTGCCACACCGAACCTGCGGCTTTGTTATAGGGGAAATTACCTGCGGTAGTAGCACTTGTACCAAGCTCATACCCCGCTGTCGGAGGCGTTGGGGTCGGAGTTGTTGTGGGTGTAGTGGTTGCAGTTGATGATGTTGGAGTTGGTAATGGAGTTGGCGTAGGTGTCGGGCTTGGGCTTGAAACAGATGTTGTTGACGGCGGAGATGAGATTTGAGGTTCAGTAACTACAGGCGTTGCCGGCACAGCTGCTGTGGCAGGTATTGTTGTGGTGCCGGTAAGGCCGACGGGTTGGGCCGGTATTGCCGGCACAGCAGGGTTTGCCCCCGAAGGAGTTTGAGTTGTTTCTGCCGGTGCACTTACAATCCCATTACTACCGCCAACAGCCTCATTAAGCTTTGTAACAGTTTTTGGTCCTACTTGGCCAAAACCGGTGGTATCAGGATTACCTTCCCGCACTATCCCTTGTTGCTCCTGGAATCTCTTAACAGCGGCCTCGGTAAGAGAGCCATAATATCCGGTAACCAAGCCTTCCGGATATACGCCGGGAAATTGTTTTAGAAACTCCTGAAGTTGCCTTACATCATCTCCAACCAAGCCCTTGCGAAGAGTCCGTGTAAGACGCAATTCTTCTTTTATCGCGCTAATCTCGGCATTAGTGGATTTAAGCGCGGCCTCCAAGGAAACAATTTGGGCCTGAAGAACCTTAATTTGTTCCTGTAGCTGTTGGATAATTGTTTGTGCATCAGTGGAAGTCGCCGTTTCGGCAAAGCTAAAAAACGGGATTGTCACAAGAGAAAGAGAGAGAATAATAATTAGACGGCCGATAAATGTTTTCATAAATTGAAGTATATCATATTTTTTGCAGAGCCGAGAGCTGGGATTCGCTCAAATGAACCGAAGGCCGTTTGCTTTTTAAATAATCTAGCGCTTTCTCAGCACTCATCCCGTTTTTCACAAGATATGCCGCAAACAAAGTCGGCGCGCGCCCGTGGCCGTTTTGGCAATGAATATAAACTTTTATTTTTCTTTTTATAAAAAAATCTACCGCCTGCACTCCAAAAGCTAACTTGTCTTCCGTTGGCGCCTCGAGGTTTTTGGCAGGCAACCATAAAAAATAATCCACTCCGGCTGGGGCGTCAATTTTTATTTCTTCCAAGCTAATATCCGCTCTTACTCCTTTTGAAAGCAATTCTTTATCAAATCCGAACTGACAGCACATATTTGTGCCGATAAAAACTTCGTCGGTAATTTGGTCGTAATCGAAACCTTTAATTCCAAAGGCATGATTGTATATATCTTTCGGTCCGTGCGGTTTCATATATATGATTATAGCACATGAGTTTTCAAAACCGGCTCTTGATTTGTGAAAATTATATTAAATCGCAGGCGGCCGATAATTTGGCCCTGTGAAGTCAAAACATTCACGCGCCATTCTCCCGGCGTAATATTATTTTTCATTGAGTAAATTCTATATCCGGCGTCGCGGCCTCCCTGGGCTGACAGATTTATTCTGGTTGCCGTGACCCAACCACCGACATTTTGGTCATATTTTTGCCATTCATGGACAATATCTGTATTAAACGCCGCGGGAGAAAATATCGCGGTGTAAGCGTATATTGGGTCACCGGAAACCAAATGAAAGTCTTCGCTCCATGCGAAAAAATTTTGACGACCAGTATTTTCAGACTCCACCACATAATTTCCCGAAGTATTCCGGTAAAGCGAATGGTAGATACCCGCATCTTTTAACGACAACGGCAACGGCGGAATAAGATTAAGAAAATATAAAATATTTGTTACAAAAAAAATACTGAAGACCGCCGTAGCAAGCAGTTTTTTGCTTTCTTTGAATTTTTCTTTCGCGAAAAATCTGATTCCGAACATAAAAAAGAATAAAACCGCGAGACTTACGAGGCCGCTTATCAAAAATACATCAGGCCCGATGCGGTGAAAAAACACGGGAACAATATAAATCGCGAATGTAAGCAGTGATAAATAAAAAAGACTTATCTGAAAAACAAGCCGAATATAGTGTTTTTTGAACGATTCATTAGCGATGAAAGCGACGGAAAGAAGCAAAAGAAACGGCCAGGAAACAGCGATTTCGGCACTCCTAAAATAAAAAACAAGAAAAGTAGAGAGCATCCCGCCGAAAAAACCCTGAAGGAATGTGAGGTACCAAAAATGTAGCTTTGAGGCATCCTTATGGTCATGAGTTTCATTTGCATGAAAATTGACGAGAATAATTAAAAAGGCAATTATAAAAAAATGTGCCGCGACCCACAAATTTTCCCAAAATAGATCAATGCGTTTTAGCGCAAACCATTCAAATATGAACCCGCCTACAAGCGACAACGAAGACACCGGCCGCTCATTGCGTCCATACCAATCTCTAGCAGTTGTTATAAGTAGCTTCATCTAAAATTGTTTTCATATTATCTCCAATCCTTAATTATCAATTTTCTTCCAATGAGTTTGACTACAACCTTCTGCCGCTCTTTCCATTTGAGGCGGGAAAGCATTTCTCGAGGGATTGTAACTGCCAAACTCGTCCCGCCAACGCGGGTGAGTTTTCTTACATTTTTATTTTTTAGTTTTCTCATTCCCATTTTAGTACATATTCGAATACGTATTTAAATACGTATCTTTATACTACCACTTTGTCGCTTTTTACTTTAAGCAAAACCCAAAGTCCCAATACGATAAACACAGACACCGCGAGAGTGGCGAGTCTGTATCTGTAGCTTCCCATAGAGACAAGCCCCGAAACAACCAACCCCCACACTATCGGGCCGACAAGAGACGATGTTCTTTCAATGACGTTAAAATATGCGAAAGCCAAGTTATTGCCTTGTGGCGGAATTAGATACGCCATAACAGACCTTGAAACCGCCCAATTAGCGCCAAACCAGAATCCCATAATCGTGGTCGCAATTACAAATAATTTAAAGTTACTTACGAATCCTATAAACGGAAGGATAAAAATCCAACCGGCAGTGATAAATACCAATGTTCTTTTGTGCCCAAATCGATCGGCGATAAATCCCGAAACAAGCCCGCCGATGGCGGAAGTGAAAATAATGCCCAATAAAATATATGTTTTTATCGTGTCGGATACTCCCCAGACTTGCTGCATAAAAATAGGAAAATTATTCGCGGCGGTAAGAACGGCGTCATTGAAAAAGAAATATGCGAGAATAAATAATCCTACGCCGGGATAAAGCAAAAGCTCTTTAGTTTTGTGTATGAGCTCTTTTGTACTCGAGACGAATTGTGACATCTGTTTTTCTTTAAATGGTTCTTTAAAAAAGAAAAGCATCGGCAATGAAATAATTATAAAAGCGATTACCGAAGGAAGCAGGGTCTCGGCCCGGGGCGAGGCGCCAAAAAGATTTAAGGTGCCGTTTGAAAACGGGAGCACCAGAAGCAAGCCGGTAAATTGTCCGAGATAGTTCGCGGCCACGCCATAACCGGAAATCCGTCCTCTTTTTTCCGGTGAGGCGATATCATTAATTAGCGGCGTATAAAAAGTAAACGTAAGTTGATAAATAAAGAGCCCAAGAGTAAAAAATATTATTGCGCCAATATTGTTGTTTGATATCGCGAACATCGCGCAGATGCCATATAAAATAGCCGTCGCTACGCTAGTCCATCTTAGCCCGGTGATTCGTCTCCAATATTTGTCCAAGAGAACCCCGGCGAACGGGGCCGTGAAAATTAAAAACACCGTGGAAACAGTAAAGGTAAGATTGAACCACAGATCCGGAAGCCCCCGGTCAATTACGATCCACTGCGCGAAATATAAAAAGAATACGATTGAAACAAGGGAATTCGCGAAATCGTAGAGCGTCCATAGAAAAATATTTTGCTTGGTATTCATGATAAAAACGGCCTATTTTTAAATTATTTTTTTAATATTAATTAACTCTAACTTTTTCTCCCGCGGCAACCTTTTTAGTTCAGCTTCTCTTGCCCTAGATTTTTTTAGTGTAGGAAATTTTTCGAAGTAGCGCAAGACTACGGGGCGGCGGATTTTTGTGTAGTGCGCGCCGGATTTAGATTTATTGTGCTCGTGCAACCGCTTTTCTAAATTATTCGTCGCGCCGATATAGAGCGTCTTATCCGTGCATTCTAATATGTAAGTGAAGTAAGGCATGATGTGAGATAAGTGATTATTATGTTGTATAATACTATTATACAGAATAAGGGTCGATTATGATTCTAACTAATAATTATAACTAATAATTCAATAAATAATATGCCATCAAAATCAATTATAATAGCAATACTCGTTGTTGTGGTACTAGGCGCCGCTTTATTCTTTCTCCCCGCGAACAAAGGGGCGACGCCTCCCGCACAAGCTCCTGTCGCGTCAGCCCAAGGTAAAGTAGTACTCGGAATTTCCGATGCCGCCACAGCACTTACGGGCGTTACCTCGATCATGATGACTGTAAATAAGGTTGAAGTACAAAACGCCACACAAGAATGGGTTACTGTTTCGAGCGGAACTAAACAATATGATCTTTTAGTTCTAAAACAGTCCGGTGCCATAGCACTTCTCGCGGATATAAATCTTCCGATTGGAACATATAATCAAATCCGCCTTACCATCAGCAAAGTTGAAGTAACCGCAAACGGCAAAATCCAGGAGGCGAAACTACCCTCCAATACCTTAAAGATTGTTGGACGCCTCGTCGTCGAGGAAGGAGAAACTGCCACCGCTGTTTTGGACTTCAAAGCAGATAAATCTCTCCACGCAACCGGCAACGGCAAGTTTATTTTGGCGCCCGTTGTAAACCTACAGACGAAAAGTAACGCTTCGGTGGAAATAACATCGAACAATGTATTAAAAATCGGCGGCGGCAAAACGGAAGACGATGTGAATGTCGGAATGGATGAACGTGGTGAAATAAAGAATAACTTTGAACTGGATATCGATGCAAAAATCGAAATTGACTCCAATAATATAATCCAAATTGTGGGTCAGGGTAAGGTAGATGCGAAAAACGAGGGAGAGGTGAAATTGAATTTGTCATCACAAAACAATTCCGGTATCGCAGGAACCGCGACTCTCGACAGCGAAGACGGAAAAGTGAAAGTCACCTTAAAACTTAATGAGGTATCAACCGGGATTGTCGGGCGTTTGGGCATCTCGGTTGGAGCAACGCACCCGGCACATATTCACCTGGGTTCGTGCGCTTCGATAGGTGCTGTGAAATATCCGCTCAATTCAACCGTTGACGGCAAATCAGAAACAACAATCAACGTATCGCTTGCAAGCCTAAAAGCTCAAATGCCGTTAGCAATTAACGCTCATAAATCTCCAGATGAACCCGGAGTATATGTAGCGTGTGCGGATTTAAAATTGAAATAATCCGAAAAATTTTATAGGATCGATTGAAAAGCCGTTGATGCGGACGGTAAGATGTAAATGAGGACTTTCGGCGTATCCTGTCTGGCCGGCGAGTCCGATGACTTGCCCGCGCCCCACCAATTCACCGACATTCACTTTGATTTTAGAGAGATGCATATAGAAGGACATCAGACCAAGGCCGTGGTCCACAACAATTGTTTTGCCGTATTCACGATATGTTTTAGCAACGCGCACAACTCCGCGGTTGATAGCCATAATCGGTGTGCTCTCTTTGGCTCTAAAATCGGCCCCTTTGTGTGCGATTGAATATTCGCCTGTTTGCCTGGAATAACCGTACGGGTCCGTGACGATTATTTCTTTAAGGGGCATCAAAAATTTCTCCGTCCAAAAAGCTTTTGTTCCGGTACGGATATTTGCCAAACTCGCATTTTCCTCGGCCAGTGCATTCACTAACGCTTTTTGACTTGCCGGAGTATTCCCGCCAAGTTTTTCGGGAATGCCGAGAGGCGCTACAATTTTTTTGCGCGCTCCGACATCAACAGTTTTTTTCTGCACCTGCCCATCGGAAAGCTTTGTAATTAATTCATAGCTCCCCGGTTTTTTATTTAAATCAATTCCCAGAAGTACGGCCGGCTTGCCTTGATACATAAAAATGCCCGCCGCTGCCCCGTCAAACGTTACGCTCTTCACGGACGCGATATTTGCAGCCCCATTTATTCGTACAAAGAATGGCTCGCCCTGAATGACCTCTGCCGGAGAGACCAATAGCGACAGAGACGCAATTTGCGCGAATGCCACGACGGCAAAAATATTTTTATTCATGTTAATGATATAATGATACTACAATGAAAGTGCTGAATAAAATATGGCTTATCGCGTTAATGCTCTGTTTTTTTGCTACTGACAGCAGCGCTGCAGGTTTTGCGTTTACACAAAATCTAACTATCGGAAGCCGTGGAAATGATGTATCCGTCCTACAACAATTTTTAATTACCGGCGGTTTTCTAAAAATCGTTGCCCCAACCGGTTATTTTGGTCCCCTCACAAAAACTGCTCTTGGCAAGTGGCAGGTATCAGCAGGTATCTATCCGCCAGCCGGTTTTTTTGGCCCGCTTTCAAGAGCAAAAATTAACACGGTCTTTCAACAAGCATTAGCTGACACGACTAGCATGCAAATTTCGAAGGGTTCAGCAACAACTTCAATTGGAAAAACTTTTTCATCAGTTGGGGCAACTGACGTTGCGGTTGCTGGGAAAATAGACGGAAAGCCTGTGCGTTTAAAAATTCCAATACTCAATGTGGACACCGGCTTTCAATATAATGGGATGAAGGCCGACGGGACAATGGAAATTCCCGATAATATTGTGGATGTGGGATGGTTTACGGGAAGTCCGCGGCCGGGAGAAAAAGGAAGTTCGATTGTTACAGGACACGTTGCTCAAATTCGCGGAGGCGTAATGACGAAGCCTGGCGTGTTTAATAAATTGAGCGATTTGAATATCGGCGATTGGATTTACGTAATAAACGACAAAGGCGAATCAACCACTTTCAGAGTCCGTGATAAGCGCAATTTTGATCCCGAAGCTGACGCCACGGATGTTTTTACGTCCAAAGATGACGGTGTTCACTTAAATCTAATTACCTGCGAAGGCACCTGGAATCCGGCCGAATTAAGCTATAGCCAAAGATTGGTAATATTCGCGGATGCGGTTAAGTAATCACTATACACAATCAGAATATTGACAAGGCTATACTATAAGGTATATACTACTAGTATCATTACGAAAGAGACCCTTATGCAGATTCGTCTGCATCGGGGGCTTTTTTTATAGCCTTTTTGAGAATTTATGATAATGCTCATTAAGAAAAGTTATTGCTATGTTTTTGTTTTTCAGCAATATTGAACATTTCTTTTCATCTGGTGCAACTATTTTGTCTACTGCATTGTTATTTTGAAGAAATTCTACAAGACACCCAAAATCGCCGTCGCCAGTTATTAGTATACAAGAAGTAAAAGCCTTGGTATAAAAATCAGAAGTAGTTTTTAGTACAAGTTCGGCATCGCAGTTTCCCTTTACCATACCTGCCACAGAAATAGTTTGTTTAAAAATAAGGATAAACCC
>JAUSHV010000047.1 GCA_030648495.1 bacterium | reverse complement strand
AAAAGATTATCGGGAATTTTTTGTTTAAACCATTCTTTTGCGAGCTTCGGAGCAGTATCGGTTGTAATGATTACTTTTTGTCTTTGTTTCGTTTTTTTCATTTTACCAGCCCCTTTCAAGAATCAACGCAGTCACATGCGAGCCCGTTCCGGCGTGGCTGATTGCCATGCCTCGCGAGGCGCTCGGCACCTGCAGGCTTTTGAAATCTTTCGGTTTTGTTTTGCCGTATTTTGTCCAGTATTTTTCGTCAGCGTGAAATTTATCCCATTCATTGCGGATTTGCCAAAAAATTTCGGCAACTTGGAAAATTCCGGTGGCTCCGACCGCATGCATTGAGCCGATAAGGCCTCCCGAAAGATTTGTGGGCAATTTGCGTTCCGGAGGCAGGTCGCTTTCCAGATACGCTTCGCCCGATTCAATAAATTCGGCACCGCGTCCGTAGGGGCGCAAACCGATGTCTTCGTAGGTTATGATATCTGAAACGGTAAATGCATCGTGCGTTTCTAGTAGGTCGAGCTCGCGGATAGGGTTGTGAATTCCGGCCATATGATACGCTTGCCAGGCGGCGAACCGCGCGGCAAGAAAACTTATAAAACCGGGCCAATCTCTTTTTATCCAATCTTTATACATTTCAAGCGTTTCGTTCGGCAAAAGCAGAATCGGCATATTTCTGCGGTCTGCCGTGCGCAATGTGTGCGAACCTGCTCCTATTCCCAAAACCCGCACGGGTTTGTCTGTAAGCCTAAACGCGGTCTCTTCGTCGGCAACGATAACGGAGGCGGCTCCGGTGCTCATTACACAGCATTCAGGAAATGTCAGCGGATCGGAGACAACTTTGGAATTCAAAATTTGTTCGATAGTATAATCGCCGGGCGATTGCGAATATGGAGAAAACCTGGCATAGCCATGATTTTTTTGGGCTATCTTTGCAAGTGTTTCTCGTAGAGGTTTGTTTTCGTGTATATATCTTTGCATAGGCAAACCATAGTAAGTTGTATAGCTCCAGCCGAGCTCGGACTCAAAGTCTTTGCATGCGGCAGAAGCAATGTAAGCGTTGCCTTGGCGTGTGGAAACTTCGTCCATTCTTTCCCAGCCGATAACGGGAACGCAGGAAGCATATCCGGAAGCAACGTCTTTAATTGCTTCTAAAACAGCTGTCCCGCCGGTTGATCCGCCGGTTTTTACTTCGCAATTGCCTATCGGATCAAACCCCAAATAATCATGGTTTTTAGCGGCGGCAAGTAGCTGGTCGCCGAAATGGTCGGCAAACTGCGAATGTTCAACAAAATTTACTTCCTCTTTGAATTTTTTTGGCTCCATGCCTAAGCCGTCAATCACGGCCATTCTTATTGCTTCGAGGCACAATTCGACGGTCTGCTTCTCAGGATAAAATTTTCTGAAATCGGTCAGTCCCGCCGCCACGATATAAACCTTGCGCGACAGCTTTGGAACCCTCAAATTTCCTTTGCCGAATGTTATCATTTTTCTCCTTTTTCTATGTCAAAATTCTTCCCAAACCTTAGCAAAAAAATACCCTCCTTTACAAGGAGGGGTCAGAGGCGGGCTCTTCTGCCAATTGGATGGCTTTTAATTTTGCTTCCCATGATACGGCCGGGCGGACGACATAATGAAAAATATATTCTGCTTTCAAAGTATGCGATCGACGGACGATGTTCAGATTAGTTACCCACACTTTTACCGAAATGAGGTCTGGTTTCGCGAGCTGGTTGTTTAAAACAAACGCGTTTATTTTTAAGCCTCTTTCGGCTTCGATGGTTGGTGCATATAGTTCACTTTCTACAGTCTTTGCGTAGAGTACATATTCTTCAGGATTGGTTAATGTCATTGCGGCGTAAATCCCTACAATTACTGCAAAGTCCTCAATCCTTTTACCTCTCACCATCGGAAAATCGTGCAGTGTATATATTTCTTTA
The DNA here is from genome assembly GCA_030648495.1 of bacterium. GTDB lineage: Bacteria > Patescibacteriota > Minisyncoccia > UBA11713 > 2-01-FULL-45-33 > 2-01-FULL-45-33. The sequence goes on along the minus strand of JAUSHV010000047.1, from coordinate 2,677 downwards.
TTGCTCTTGAGTTCCAATATCGCGCTTGCTTTTCCTTTGAGTAATAGCAATAATTTTAAACGACTCTTTTTCGTCGCATACATTGTTCTAAAAGACTTTTCAAGGTCAAGAATCCGTTCCATTCAAGATTCCTTTTTGGTTTAAACTATTTGAAAGGTAACAAATAAAAACGCCGGCGTCAAGGTGCTAGCGTTTTTTCGGAACCGACTAGTTTTTGGGCGAGTTCCGCCATTTTCTTTCTGCTTTTTTTGCCGGTATCTCCTAGCTCGATTGTGGAGACAAAAATAACACTTTTTATTTTGATATGTTTTTCAAGCTTTCCTGATAAGCGCCCTGCTTCGCAAAAAGAGAGAATGTCGCTTGTCTCGGGCTTTAATACGACGCATAAAACCGTTTCTGTTTCTCCGTCCAAAGTTATCGGCACTGCCATTGCGTCGTCTACCGCCGGATTCGTTTTAATAAATTCATCAACCGAGGGCCCGTTCACGAACTCACCTCTTACTTTCCAGGAATCAGCTGATGCTCGCCAGCCGAAAAATAATATTCCGCCTTTTTTGTGTGTTATGCGGCAGGTGTCCCCGGTATCGAACCATCCTTTCCCCCAGCGGGCTGAAGGAGCGAAGGCTTTTTCGGTTGCTTCCTTGTTTCTGAAATATTTTTCAAAAACATTCTGGCCTTTTACTATCAATCTGCCCCACTGACCGTCCGTAGTTTCTTCCCAATTGCTTTCTGGGTCGACAATTTTTACATCTGTGTGCGGAAATGTTCTTCCTATCGATCCCCAAGTTATTGCGTCGTCCAGCGCAGTGCCCGTTCCCCAACATAAAGTCTCGGTCATTCCCCAGCCCGGCCGGACTCTAATCAAGGTTTTTTGCATAAAGTTTTTGTGGAGCTCAGGCGAAAGAATATCCGCTCCGACTATTAAGAATCTCATTTTCTTCCGGTTAGCCGGCGGCGGTATGGGATGCACGAGTACGTATTTCAAAAAGGGCGGGATAACGCTCGAATAAGTAATATGCCAGCGTCCCAGCGTGCATAGAAATTTTTTCGGGTCCGGCAAACAAATTACAGTCGTTCCGCCTAAAAGCGTCATTGGGAAAAAATTTGTAACCTGCGCATTTACATGAAAAAGCCTGTTTATCAAAAGGCCTCGGTCCCGCTCTGTAAGTCCGTAAGTTTTTATGATATCTCTGACATTCGGCTCGAACATTCCATTGTGTTGTACGACGGCTTTTGGTTTGCCGGTCGTGCCGGACGTACAGATGAGCTGGAACGGGTCTTCAAGATTTCGGTGAACAACATGCCGGTATGGCTGTATGAATTGTTTAAGAATATCCCAGCTGTAAGTGCCCGGATAGCCATGACCCATTCGCTTTTTCCCGTTTTCAAATCTTTCGACATCATGCATTACCACAATGCGCAATTTCGGAAATTGCTTTAACAAAAGTTCCAGAAGTTGCGAAGGTTTGTCGTTTTTTCTATCCCAAACATATCGTTCCTGCGTGACCAAAAGTTTTGTCTCACAAAGCGCGACGGCATAAAGTACCTGCTCGGGAGTATAGAGGCAATTTATGGGGTGGACCTTTGCGCCGATGCGCATCGCTCCAATCCATGGCATAAAAAAGTGGAGGCCGTTTTCCAAGAGCAAACTGATTGTGTCGCCGGGATTTATATAAAATGAGCGGAGAAGTCCGGCTGCGAGCGCAGTTTCTTCCTCCATGTCGGCGTAGCTGAAGGCGCGGCAAGTATCGGTGTCAACCAGGCAGATGCGGTCTTTAAACTTTGGATTTTGAAAAGAACTTACCAATAACTCTGCGGGAGTACTATATTTTTCCATCTACATAACGGAAATCTGACCAAAATTTAGCATAAAAAAAACCCCGCAACAATTCGCTTCCACCGGTTGGCGGATGGCGAATTGTTGAAGGGGAATTACAGAAAAAATCCTTCTTTCCTTCTTTATTGAATCGGGACGATAGTGTTTCTATCATAGTCCCGTAGAATGGTTGCTTCTGTGGAACCAAGAAAGAGAGTCCCGCATTTTCGGCATTCAAACGCTTTCTTTTCGAAGACGGAGTGATAGCCGATTTCCTCGGCCTCATCGTCAGAACTAACGCCGCAAAGCGGACATGTCGCCCGTGCGATTTCGAAAATTTCTTCGTCTGATGGCGTTTCCAATTTTAAATCATCCCAGCCCAAAACGTTCGCGCCTTTTCCGGTGAAAACGAAGATTATGCTTCTCAGCGCGCTCCCAAAAAAATTTAGTATTTTCATCTTTTTTTCCCTTTCTTGCCTTTTTGTTTCTTGCTCTTTTTCTTTTTTGGGCACACCGTGCATTCAATCTTTGCCGGCATTTTGGCCTCCAATTAACCGTGCGGCGAGAAAAAGCGCAATGGCTACCATCGAAAGGATGATCTCAAACTTTATGAAAAGACCCATTTCACTCCACGACATTCGTTTTCTCCTTTCCTTGTTTTTCCAAGCCAATTCTCACTAAGGCTTGGATATCGCCTCCGGCATATTGTCGTATGCTGGCTTCCGTTTCTTTCGCGGCTCGGTATAGCCTTAAATCCGTAACGCTATGAATTTTACAAATTTTCCCGAATTTCGGCGTTCTGGGTCTTTCCAGATCCAACGCAATAATTTTCGCCATTACTGTCTCCTTTTCCTTATTTAT
>JAUSHV010000011.1 GCA_030648495.1 bacterium | reverse complement strand
CCGACCAATAAACCCATAACTATCATCATTGCGGGTTCAATTATTGAAGAAAACCGTTTGGCCGTCTCGTCCAGCTCCTGTTCGGAAATTTCCGCAAGATAAACCAAGGTATCCGATAAATTTCCGGTCGCTTCTCCTATCGCTATCATCTCCGTAAACATCGGCGGAAAAAGTTTCGGACGATGTTCCAGATGCCTTGCGATGGTCAAGCCTTTTGAGACATCTTTCTGTAAATTATCAAGCTCTCTTCTATATATCAAATTCGTCGCAGTCTCCGAGGCCACCGCAGTCGCCTCCAACACCCTTACCCCTCCGCGGAGGAGAAGTCCCAAGGTCCTGCACATGCTTGTAAGGTGATAATTTTTAAAAAGCGATCCGATAACCGGGAGCTTAAGAATTAGCGCGTCCCAATAATATCTGATATTTTCATAACTGAGTGCAAAAATAAATCCTGCAACAAGAAATGACAGACCAAAAATAACCCACAAACCGTAATGCAACAAAAAAGTTGAAAGCCAGATGAGCGCCCGCGTAGTAAAGGGAAGGTTGGCGTGCAAACTTTGAAATATCGGCAGAAGCTTCGGGAAAAGAAAAAGCGTCAAAAGCCCGGAGATGGCGAGAGCTGCTACCAAAATTATCGCTGGATAAATCAACGCTCCCACGACCTTGCCTTTCAATTCGCGCGATTTGTCTATTTCTTCGGATAAATATTTTAAATTATCCGCAAGAGTCCCCGAAGTTTCCCCGACTCTAATTATATTCACTGCAAAATCGCCGAAGACCTTTTTGTACTTGAACATACTTTTTGAAAGATATTGCCCGTTGGCAACATCGTGGGCGATACTCTCCATCATTTTTTTATTGGCAGGATTCGTAATGGAGCGTTTCAAAATATTAATTGCTTCCAAAAGCGGAACGTCTGCTTTTATAAGAAGGGAAAGGCGTTTCGCAAAAAGAGCCTGGTCGCGGAGAGAAAGCCGCGGGCCAAATCCCTGAAACTTAAATTTATCAGACCGAGCGCCTTTACCTTCGCTCTTTGGAGCTTTTTTTTTATTCATGAATTACGCGTAAAACTTCTTCAACAGTAGTAATGCCTTCCAAAGCTTTTCTGAAGCCGTCCTCCACCATGCTTTCCATCCCGTTGGTTACAGCGAGTTTTTTTATATCGGCGGCGCTCTTCTTTTCAAGCATGGCGTTGCGGATATCATCGGTTATTTCCAGAATTTCATAAATTCCTATCCTGCCCCGGTACCCCGAACCCGCGCACTCGTTGCATCCCTTGCCCCACCACAAAAAAATCGTGTCAAAAAATTCAGGCGGAAGATTTTTTATTTCGCGAAGCCCCTTCGATTCCGCCTGGCTCAAAATATGCTTTTCTTTGCACGCTCCGCAAATTTTCCGCACCAGCCTCTGGCCGATAACCAAATTTACGGTTGCCGTTATTAAATAAGTTTCAAGGCCCAAGTCTATAAGGCGTGGCAAAGTGGTAGCCGCATCGTTGGTGTGGAGAGTTGAAAGTACTAAGTGGCCCGTGAGAGCGGTGTTGACGGCAAGCCCCGCTGTTTCCGTGTCGCGTATCTCGCCTACCATTATAATGTCCGGGTCCTGGCGCAAAACCGAACGGAGGCCGTTGGCAAAAGTAAGTCCGGCGCGCGAATTGACCTGTATCTGATTTATTCCTTCAATTGAATATTCTATCGGGTCTTCAATTGTAATAATGGAAGTCTCGCGCCGGTTGAGCATTTTTAAAATACTATAAAGAGAAGTTGTTTTGCCGGAACCGGTCGGACCCGTGGCAAGTATCATTCCGAACGGCTGTTTGATTGCTGATAAAATTTTCTCCGCGTCATTTTTGGAAAATCCAAGTCCTTTAAGAGTAAAATGATCGTCACGCTCCGAAAGAAGCCTCATTACAACGTTCTCACCATAAAAGGTCGGCGCGATGGACACACGAATGTCGATAGGAGATTTGTTTTCCGTAAAAATACGAAACCTTCCGTCTTGCGCAATCTGGTGTTCGTCAGTTCGAAGTCCGGTAAGAACTTTGATCCGCGAAACAATGTTTGATTGAATATCTTTAGGCAGAAGCGCCATATCTTGTAGCACTCCGTCCGTGCGGAAGCGTATGACAACATCCTTTTCTTTGGGATCGATATGAATATCTGAAGCGCGCAAATGTTCCGCGTCTTCGATAAGCGCATCAACTAAATTGATAATAGATATATCAGCTTTTTTCGCAATCTCTTTGGCGGTTTTTGTAAGCGTCATAATCATATACTCATAAAGTATTTCTACCGAGAAGTCAATGCTAACCTTGCTTTTTTAGGATAGAAATGGTAGTATTAAAAATAATGCAGCAATCAAACTCAACATTTTATGGTCTGGGCATTGCGCCGAGACTCCTTGAGATTTTGGCAAAGCTCAATTTCACTGTGCCTACTCCCATTCAGGAGCAGGCAATTCCGGTTGCAATTGAAGGAAAAGATCTTATCGGTATAGCGCAAACCGGCACCGGCAAGACGCTCGCCTTCGGCATTCCGATGATACAGCAAATCGCACAAAGCAAAGCGGAAGGCATGATAATTTTGCCGACCCGTGAGCTGGCTCTTCAGGTGGATGAAGCCTTGCGCCAAGTTGGACACAGTCTTGGTTTGAAAACCGCGGTGCTAATCGGAGGAGCATCAATAAGGCCTCAGATAGACGCGCTTCGCCGGCATCCGCATATTGTTATCGGAACGCCCGGGCGCATTATTGACCATCTTGAACAACGAACTTTATCTTTGACAAATATTTCCATTTTGGTTTTAGACGAAGCCGACCGCATGCTCGACATGGGCTTTGCCCCGCAGATAAAAAGAATTTTGGTAGCCGTTCCCAGAAACCGCCAGACCATGCTTTTCTCCGCCACAATGCCTGACGATATCGTACGCATTGCCAACCAGCATATGAAGTTGCCTCTCCGCGTGGAAATCGCCCGCTCCGGAACCGCAGCAGAGAAAGTCACCCAAGAATTATTTGTCGTAAAAAAAGAGAATAAAACTACGCTCTTGGGCAAACTGCTTACGGAATACCGCGGGTCGGTTTTGGTATTTTCCAGAACTAAACACGGCGCCAGAAAAATTTGCCGTAGCATTAAAGATATGCGAATTTCAGCCTCC
>JAUSHV010000037.1 GCA_030648495.1 bacterium | reverse complement strand
CGAGGTTAGTTTAGTAACCGCGCGATATAGTTAATGTCATTTGGCAAATGTGTAGGTTTATAAAATCGTAAACGCCACGGCAATAACTACAATAGCGACCGCGCACAAAACCAACATTCTCTTTTCCGACATAATTCCTCCTTGATTAGGGACTCTACTTTTATTTTCAAACAATATCTATCAGAATTTTCAAACTTGATTTAAAAACTCTGAGGGATGGGGAGCTATTTTCGCTCCCCTCCGATAAAGTAGCCGAGATATTGCAACAGTAACCCCATCATAACAAGGGCTCCAACGGCATCTGGCACATACAAGAACCAAGCACCGACAAACCCTTTGTTGAAAGCAAAAATCGCTCTTGCCATATAAATTGCAAGGGGCAAGAGAATGATAGCCAATTCAAAGCTACATTTTCCTTCGCGATAATTTTTCAGGATCTGTTTTGGTACAGCATAGAATATCATTACCAATGACAATCCAAAGACAACCATTCCTTGAAAATCCATTTGCGATCCTTTCCACCTTTCGGCTTCGAATTTAGAAAACCGTTAATAATGAGAACTCTAGCCCAATTATAGCACTATTTTAATGGCAAGTCAATGGGTAAAATCTCCTTATTTTCATAGGGTTTTTGCATTTCATAACTCCCCTAAACCCCTCTTACCTTAAGAGGGGCACTAATTTGTGTCCCCCTTAAAATAAGGGGGATTAAAGGGGGTTATTCTTAACCCACTCAAAAATCGCTTTGACATCAGAAAAGCGACCATCGTCCGTCGAGCCCAAAACAACAATGCCGATTGGGTGCCCCAGCGGGTATTGGACAATGACTAGAAGATTCCCGCCTGCCAGATCTGTAGAGCCGGTTTTTGCTCCGATGAGCAAATTGAGGTCGCCTTGCAAAAGATTTGTCGGTTTTAATTTATGTATTTTGCCTCCCTGCGACGCAACTTCTGTTACGCTTCCGAATTGCCAAAGCTCTGAACCGAGCGAAGATTTGATAATATTTATTAAATCTTCCGTCGAGCCATACGCACCTGCTTCTAAACCTATATCCAATCCCGTCGGATTGTAAAACATCATTGTACCGGCTCCTAATGATTGGGCTTCATCGCGCATTAAATTCAAAAACCAGGCATCGGCCGCTTCTGCGGCCACGCCGTTCTTTTTAGCAAGATGTTCCACCAATGCCTCAACCGCATCGTTGGACGATTCAACCATCACAAAAGCTAAAAGATCCCGTACTCTAAAATGTTCTCCGACTAAAAGCCCGCTTGGCCCCTCCGTTAATATTGCTCGTTTCGAGATTTCTACTTCTTCTTCCGTATTAAGTTCTTTTAAGATAGTGAGCATGCTTACCACTTTTGTGAGGCTTGCGAGCGGACGGACATCTTCTTTATTTTTTTCAAAAATTATTTTTTCCGATGAAAAGTCATAGGCAAGCGCGCTTTGGGCTTCAATATCGGGAAGGGACAAAATTTCAATTGTGGCCGGGCTGGGGAACGCTGGCAATTGTTTATTAAATTGTTCACTGTTGCTCGGGGTAAACAATAAAATAGCAAAAAGAGCGGCAACTGTGATAGCTAAAAAATTATTTTTGTTCATTTTCCGTACCTTCCTTCAAAAATTCTTCGAGCTTTTGCGCATAGTCCCCATATTCGGGAAGCTGGGCGCGCGAAGAAATTCCCAAAAATTTAAGAAAATCCGAAGATATTCTATAAACATACGCACGGGCATCTTTCGGATCGCGAACGCGCTCCATTAGTCCGCGCATAAGCAAATTTCTTACCATAAAAGACGAGTTTACCCCGCGGATATAATCTATCTCCGAGCGTTTGATTGGGCCTTTGTAAGCGACTATGGCCAAGGTTTCGAGCCCCGCGCGGGTTAACTCTTCGGAAAATTCCTCTTTCGCAAAATCTTCCACGACTTTGGAAACGGCGTTCCCGGTAACAAGCGCGACATGGTCTCCGTCTTTCAAAACCGATAAAGAATGTGATTCCGTCAAATGGGATTCTAGTTCAGAAAGAGCTTTTTTTATTTCTTCGTCGTTTTTTTTCAACGCCGAAGCAAGCCGCGAAACGGTCATCCCCTCCCCAGCCACAAACAAAAGCGCCTCTATTTTTTTGCTTAATTCATCCATGCCTTATTAAATATATGCTCTATTTCGCGCCTTAAAGCAAGCCCTTTTTCTCTCAATGCCTTATCTTTCTCGGGAGTTGCAAGAAATTTTTCCGGGTCTTCGTCTTCGCTTAAAAGCGTATATGACTTATCGGTATTCCAAGGTAAATGCGTTCCAAGCCAGTTTTCTTTTGAAAATACTTTTTCGTCCTGTTTTTTTAAAAACAGCTGGTAGCTTTTTGGGAGATTTGGGAAATTCTTTTCAAAAAAATTCCTAGCCAATTCAAGAGAAAAACCGCTTACGGAATAATCATCCACAAGCATAATGCCTCCACCTTCATCAAAGGCGTTTTTTTTAGTAACGGGCTTGATATCTTTTTTTAATTTATCAATATATTTTTTTGATTCTTCAGTATCGAATTTAGACCAGAATTTTTTAACTTCTTCTTGATAAAGTTTTTCAGAGTCATAATCTTCTCTGTAAGGCAATGCTCGGAAATTTATATATTCTCCTTTTTCACGGCCAATGTTAACAAATCTAATCTGTGGCATTTCCTGCTTTGGAGCGGCGTATTGGTCCCACGCCTCGCGCAACATCCATGAAATTGGTCTGGCTCCGCGGTCCATAAAAATAAGCATCTGCGGTTTTACGTAAACGATTTCTTCAATAAGTTCTTTAGTGCGTTCCTGAAGTACTTCGCTTTGTTGGTCATTAAAAATTTTTGCTTCCGGACTTTCTGTTTTTTGATTATTTTCCATACTATCCATTTTTTTTCATTTCAATGTTAGCAAATATTCCTTTTTGTTCAAATATAGCGAACCCTTGGCGCACAAGTTCCAAGAGCGCAAGGAAGCTTACGATAACTTCAACTTTTTCTTTTCCATCTTTTCGCATCTCTTCAAAATTTACCGCAACCATGCTTTCGAGGCGGTCTCTAAGCTCGCTCATTTTCTCGTCCAAGGAAACAGCTTTTTTTAGGGTGTCTTCCGGCAAAGATTCCTTTTGTGGAATAGCCGTCAGAAGCTCTTCGACTATTTTTGAAAGGATTTCTTTGGTAAGGTCCTGCGGCGGGAAAAATACCGCTTGCATGCCGACATACGCTTCGCGGCCAAATAAATGCCTTCCCCCTTTATTTAAGGCTTTGAGCGATTCTGCCAGCTCTTTAAAAAATTTATAAGTTTTGAGGCGCCGTTCGAGATCTTTGATATCCACCTCTTCCTCCTCGGAGAGTTTCAAATTTGGAATAAGCGAGCGCGACTTGATAAGCATCAATGTCGAAGCTATAACCAAAAACGCCGCGAGCTCTTCTTTGGGCATTTCTTCAAGAGATTTTAAATATGCAATATATTCTTCCGCCACGCGAGACAGCGAAATTTCGTTGATGGAAAGCTTCTCTTCCTCCACCAAGTTAAGCAGCAAATCCAACGGCCCCGAAAATTTATCTAAGTTAAATTGATACACGATTTGTCCATTCTACTCCAAAGCCTCACTCAAAAGAACTTGACAAAGATAACCCAGTAAGCTATACTTAAATTAGTTTGAAAATTTAGGAGTGTAAAAAATGCGAAAATCTTTGCTTTGCTTAGCCGCGATCTTGGCACTTCGGTTTTGCGTAGAAATGCTCTCTTTTAAATCTTTCAATAAGGAATTACTCATGAATATACAGGCTATTTTGGACGAATTATGCTTTTTGACCGGGCATAAGAAACTCACAATAAAACTGAGGTACCATTGGCGAGACGATTCAATAGTTTATTCATACCGGAAAAGCACCAATATATTTCTGAGCAGTAGGTTGGCAAAAGTACTTTCTGACGGAGAGATAAGTTTTTGTCTGATGCACGAGATAGCTCATAAAGAGCTTGAGACCGACAATGAATATCTTTGCGATGCATTCTCGGCCCAGTTCATAGACCCAGTGCATGGAGTGTCGCTATTGCAAAAGGTAACCAAATTAATGCACTGGTGGAGAAGACGCATTTGGAAAGCTCAATTAGATGACCGCGCGGATTTCCTTCAGAAGATGGTCAAAAAACATCCCAAAATATTTAAATCCGCCACGGCACAAATTTAAAAAACGCAGTTTTCGCTGCGTTTTTTTATTTTTCCTCCACCTTAATATGAAGCTCTTCGAGCTGTTTTTTTGTTAGGGTAGAGGGAGAGTCCATCATTGGGTCTCGGCCGTCGCCTGTGAGCGGGAAAGCGACCACTTCGCGGAGAGCTTCTTCACCTTGGAACATCATAATGAGACGATCTAGCCCCAAGGCAATGCCACCGTGGGGCGGAGCTCCGTATTCAAAAGCATCCAGCATATGCCCAAACTTTTCTCTAATCTCTTCTTTAGAATGCCCTAGGATTTCAAAAACTTTTTCCAAAACCTCCGGTTTATTTATGCGTATCCCACCGCCACCGACTTCGTGGCCATTACAAACAAGATCATACTGCAACGATGTTAATAGCTCCAAATTTTTCCCCAGCAACAAATTCTCAACATGGTCTGCCTTAGGTGCTGTAAAGGGATTATGCGAATAGGTTAAGGCTTTTTCTCCGCCAGAGGCGGATCCGCCTTCGGCGGAAAAAACCGGAAAATCCACCACCCAGGCAAAAGCAAGCTCTTTAGAATCTTTGTCCGCGCGCAAATCAAATTTATCCGCTTTAAATTTTTCCATGGCTTCGTCATAAGTGAAAATCGGGAATGGTTTTTGCATTATTTTTTGTCCGATTTTTTCAGAAGCAAAAATTACCATCTCCTCAACCAAGCTCATCACATCCTTCTGCTCAACAAAACTCATCTCGAGATCAATTTGAGTGTGCTCCAATCCCCTGTCGGCTCTGGTATCTTCGTCCCGCATGGCTCGGGCTATCTGAAAATATCTTTCAAACCCGGCAACCATCAAAAGCTGTTTATATTGCTGTGGACTCTGCGGCAAAGCATAAAATTTTCCGGAATGCAATCTTGAAGGCACAACGAAATCGCGCGAGCCTTCGGGAGTAGATTTTGTAAGCATCGGTGTCTCTATTTCCAAAAAATCTTTATTGTATAAAAAGTCGCGGATATGTTTTAAAAATTCGCTCCGCAAAATCAAGTTTTTTTGCAAGCGCGCTCTTCTTAAATCAAGATAACGATATTTCAATCTTATTTCCTCGTCAATTTCGCGCCCGTCGGAATCTAGCGCAAACGGAGGCGTTTTTGCTTCGGACAACACTTCTATTTTTGACACCTTAACTTCTATTTTCCCGCTCATCCCTTCTTTTAGGTTGACCATTCCTTCCGGACGACTTGCAACAATGCCAGTTATTTTTATGACCCATTCTGGACGGAGACCCGAGGCTATAGCATGAGTTTCTTTGTCGGACGGAGCAACAACCAATTGAACTTTTCCCGAGCGATCTCTTAAATCCAAAAATATCAGCTTACCGTGGTCGCGCCTCACATCTATCCAACCAAAAAGCTCGACTTCTTTATCGAGATATTGAGAAACCTGGCTAAGATTTAATTTTCTCATCATATTTTTTCTATAAATTCGTTCATTTGACTGTTTCTTTTTACAGCACTGACAAGTGGAAGTCTGACATAAAACACACTTCCTTTGCCCTCCCCAGGCGACTCAACCCAGATTTTCCCGCCATGGTCATCAACAATGCGTTTGGCGATGTAAAGCCCGAGCCCGACTCCGACCGCATTTACTTTGGCAACAGTGCTTTCGCGCCCGCGGGAAAATTTTTGAAAGATATTGCCGATAGTTTCCTTGGTCATTCCTATGCCGCTGTCGCGGACACTGAGCTTAAGACTATCATCTTCTTTTTCGAGCTTTATTTCAATATCGTCGTCGTGGCTGTATTTCAAAGCGTTATCTATCAAATTGAAAATAACCTGCCGCAGCTTCCAGGCATCTCCCCAGATTTTAGGCATATCATTGCCGCCTTCTTTCCAGGTAATCTTTATATTTTTGTCTTTTGCCGGCAACTGGAACTCATCAACCGTAGACTCGATAATCTCTTCCAGATTCGTTTCAGCAAATTCATATTTCATTTTTCCAGATTCCATCCGCGACAAATCCAGAAGATCGTTGACCAATTTTATAAGCCGTTCGTTGGAGAGATACACTTTATTAACGGTTGAAGATATGTCCGTGGAAACTTTGCCGAAACTACCCTCGCGAATCATCGAAAGATAGCCTTTGATTATCGTGAGAGGCGTACGTAATTGGTGCGAAGCAATGGAAATAAATTCTGATTTTGCCTGGTCAAGGCGTTTTAATTCAACATTGGCAGCCTCAAGGCTATTCGCCAGATTTTCAATCTTTTCTTTGGAACGGACCTCTTGATATACGCTGCGGATAAGAAAGTAGCCGAATACCACCGCCACCAATAAAACAAAACCTCTGCTTACAATTTCAAATTGGCTTTGAGAAGTAAGCAGTTGCGCCGATATTGTTATAACTAAAATCAAAGTGAAAATTTCCGTAGCTATTATTTTTAGATTGAAAAGTCCGTGCCGTAATACCGCGTATCCTATTATTCCGATGAAAATAGTGGAGAGTACCGGCCCAATGGCAAACCCAAAGAAAATACCGAAAGCGGGTAATATTAAATTGGTCGTCTGTCCAAGAAGTCCGGCAACCGAAGTTCCTAGGATAATATATTTCAAATGTTTGCGGAGCAAATCTGTTGAGTTTTTAAAGCGCCTCCACATAATCAGTTCTGCCGCCATAAACAAGCTGAATAAAAACACTGAATAAAAAAGATATCCTGCTTTATTAAAAACCATACTTTCGCTTAAAGTGGCGGCTTTCACAATATCCACAAAAATAAATTTAGAAAAAACCATAAAAAATAGCAAAGTAAAATCCCCTATACTGAGCAAAATTGGCCAAATTAGATGAACCGCCACCTCTTCTCTTTGGTAAAATAAAACAAACCAAAAAAATGATAAAAATATTAAATTGCCGGCAAAATAATGCAATAGTATCCCAAACTTTAAATAACTTAAATCTATATTTGGATAATTAATCAAAAAAATTGCTAAAGACCAGATGCCTACATTTAGAGTTAAAAATGCAAAAAGCCCTTCCGAGATTGATTTTTTGCTGTGCAAATAGAGTATAAAAGCAAAAACAATATTCAAAACCGACATCGAAAGGATTAATATCTGGAAGAAATTCATAAATATAATTATAATCGAGTTAAGCCAAATAAAAAAGCCCGGGCTTTCTGCCTAGGCTTTAACTTTTGCCAATATTTCTGACTTGGGCTTAGTGCCATAAACCACATTTTTTGCTAAAGCAACAGTTTTCTGGTCTACATAAATCACAATATCAACAAAATAGAAGCCTGCTGTATAATGAGTTTTTTGGGCTTTTGCCAAAAGAATTGCCGGCGTATCTATAAATTCATTAATTTTGGGATAAAATTTATCTGAACCGACCGCGATTGTCTCTTGATCTGCCGGCATATTTATGGTTACAAGAAAAAAACCAGTTTGCGCGGCTACTCGGCCTATTTCAATCAATGGCACGACTGGATAGCCCGGGTAATGCCCTTCGCAATGTGCCGCAGTAACCAGCGTCGAAGTAAGCATAAAATCAGTTCCTATGCTTACTGCTTTATCAATCCAAAAAAAGGGCTTTCTCTCCAAAATTAAATCGTTTATATCCTGTTCTACAAAAAATCTTAGCTCGCCATCTGGCAAAACCATATCTTCGGGCAGAGCGACTTCTAAAAATCTTTCAATAGCGATTTTTCTTCCATGCATGATGCGTACCTCTTTCACTTTCAATATCTTTGTAAAGCATAAAACAAAAACCCTTGCTTTGCAAGGGTATTTAGAGAAAAAGCGAGAGACAGCGATTTGAGCCGCCGGATTTTTGGAATTCAGAGGTTTTGTTGATGATAGTTTCAATGCCCCATTTTTCGAGCATCTTTTCCAGCTTTCTACTGATATCGTTGACAACGAATTTTGGTCCGGACGAACCTTCAAAATATACTCCGTTGCAGACCATCTTCAACGCATCTGCTTCGCTAACGGGAACTGCTTTGCCGAGCTTCAGTAATGCCTCACAGGAGTCGGGCGCGATAGCGCCAGGAAAATAAAAAGCGTGCTCGCCTATCGGACAAAAACAAGTATCTAAATGATAAAATCTGGGGTCGATTAATTTCAAGGGAACTAAATCATCTTCTTTGCCCCAAAAAGTCGCGAAGCTTGCCGCGGTTTTAATTCCGTCAAAAGTTGATCTAAAACCGTGCCCGCCGATGAATTTGCCCTGCCACAAAAGCATATCTCCTCCGCCTTCGAAATCTTCATCTATCCGTACGGTTTCATATTCATTTTCGGTAAACCATTTATAAAAATGTTCCGATTCAGGCTGGCGTTCAGGATACTTAAACCGCCCCATCACAATTCTGCCGTTATGCGCAAAGCCGCCGTTTGCAGTAAAAACAATATCCGGGAGGCCTTTGATTGAGTCCATACCAACACGCTCGAGACCATTATCCGTATAAATATTTCTAAGACCTTCCCATTCCCGCCTTGCTGGCTTTTTTTTGATCTTTTGACCTTTTTCTAAAGTTTCGGCCATGGCGGGATTTATATTATAAATAACCTCAAAATGTGTAGGCTCAATCATAAAAACCTGCTTTTTAACTGTGGCGCTGTTTATTGTCATTTTCAAAGCCTAATCTATCTAAAGCTTATACCTCTTAGACCAAATCTGGCAAACTTGACAAATTGTTACAATCTATGCTATCTTCTAAAAAGACGCCAAACACACGGGAGGTTCTTTGATGCCGGAAATCAGGCTCTTGCTCACAGCCGCGCTTCTATCGGTCGCGCAAATTTTGCTAACAATATCTTTCGTCTTCATCACGCGCAAACATCGCCGCTCCAATAGAGGGGTTATGTTGAATTACTTGGCTAAAAACGGAATAATTAATGAAAAAGTATGGATGGTTTGGATAAATAATGCTTGGCCCCCATTTTTGAGTTTTATTATTCTATATGTTTGGGACAATTTTTATATACTCGGTCTGGGCTTTCTAATTGTTTATTATGCTAGCAATATAGGCGCACACGGAAAGTGTCTGAGTTTAATTCTGGACGATGGTTTTTCGCTGAAAGAATTATTCTATATGCTTGCCGCACACTCTCTACCTGAGCTCTATGGAATAAATTTGTTATGGACAATTTTCATATTAAGGAAGAACGACATCATCCTTGCCTTAAGCGCTTTGATAATAATTTTGATAGCCGCAATCATTGAAATAAAAATATCTAATAAAATCGTTAAAAAAATATCCAGACATATTATCAGACTCAAAAATGGCTATAGCTATTAATTTAGTTATGGCCTTTTTATTAAAATAATATTTGCATATTCGACTAAAATACGTCAAAATAAAGTGTGTCTTTTCCCGCCCGTAGCTCATCCGCCAGCTGGCGGAGGTAGAGCAGTTTCAATGATATAATGATTAAATAAAATGTTTACGGTATATGCCATAGTTAGCAAATCAAACTGCAAAATCTATATAGGCCAAACTGCTGATTTAGAAGCTAGACTAAAACAGCACAACGCCTTAGATGAAACGCATTTGAGTCAATTCACTAGGCAAAATAAGGGTCCATGGAAGCTGGTACATAAAGAAGATTATCAAACCAGACAAGAGGCACTGAAAAGAGAAAAGCAATTAAAAAGTTATAGAGGAAGAGAGTTTATTAAAAATTTAATTCAAAATATCCGCCCGTAGCTCAGTCGGTAGAGCAGCTCCCTTTTAAGGAGACGGTCGTTGGTTCGATTCCAACCGGGCGGACTAGTTCAAAAATCGAGTTAAATCTAAGTTTCGAGTTTAAGAGTCTAGTAGACATTCGAATTTTTTAGTAGCATAGATATATGGATGAAAAAATTCCAAAACAATTACCCGCAGAAACATCTGGCGGAAATAAGGCAATAAACCCAGAGGTGTTACCGCCAGAAGAAACTCCAGATCAATTATTAGAGAAGGGCGGTGATTTTAAGGTTAATATTCGAGATGCTTTTTATGATGTTTTGAAAATGGTACCAGGAGTCGAAAGAGAGACGCTTAATAAAAATCTTGTTGGCATGTTGGAGTTTGTATCAGAAGAAGTTAAAGAAACCGAAAGAGAAATAGAAAGAATGCAAACAAAAGGTACTGACAAAATTACTATATTGAATTGGCAAGAAGGACTTAGACAGAAAAAATGCGCACTTATCTATTATAAATTATCACTCGAAGCATTAGAAGACATAGAAACTAGTGGCAAAGGCGCCGAATAAAATAAGGGCGGACACTCAAAATAAAAATACTCCATGGTGGGTATTTTTATTTTGAGTTGTCTTGTTCGAACAGAAATCAAACCGCGGGCAACCAGCAGGTTGTGCGCGAGAGCGCCCGCATTCAGGAAGTGTAGGTTCCGAGCAGAGCACTACGAGGGGTGATTCCCCGCCCGACTAAACGCTTCAGTCGTTCGGGCAGGCAACCGGGCGGACAAAAGAAAAAAGGTATCAAGCTGATACCTTAAAATGATGGGGGGTTCGTTCGTGGGATTATTTTTATCGGAACACCCTCAATATAATTTGAGATAAACTGTTCTGCTAATGCAACATTTTCTGGCTTAATGTCGATGGTAATTTCTTTGTCGTCCCACCCTACGCACATCAAACCGGGTAGAGAAAATATAAAATCATGATATTTATCCATGAGCTTCTTATTTTTCTCAAATTTTTTTTGATCCACTGAATCTCCAAAAAAAATATCTAAGCATAGATTATCAGAAGTTTTAAAAAATATCAAGCCTTAATAATACTAGACAAACAATACACCCAAAATCGGAAGTATCGTCCACCAACGGACTATTTGCGCGTCGGCGAAAAGATTTAAAACAAGAGGATTCAAAAATAAAATATTTTTTTCTATGGCTCCCGGCGGAGCAAGGCTCATCAGTATTGAGATAAAAAAACCGCCCGCCAGAATACTAAGTATCAAAACTTCCCACCAAACCCCGTCTCTACCCCCCCAATCAAAAGCCCGCGACATAAAAAGCAAAAGCAATATTAAAATGAGCAAGAAAGCTCCGGCACGGAATGCCCATGTTTCAACCGGTGTGCGCCCCGCGGTCAGGATATCAATGGGAAAGAACGGCCACAAAGCCAGCATTATATAAAGATTGATTATGATAAACCCGATGGACCGCTTGCCTTTGGAAGCTCCCCAAAAAAAAGCCACCGCAATGAGTGTTAAAACCAAGGCAAAATCCCAAGGAGGATTTTTGAAAAGTCCGAGATATTGATTCATAATCCTTTTTCAAACATAATCTGGTTCTTTTTGAAAAGCACCTCCGTAATATGATAAATGGCGTAGGTGATAAAAAACGCGGATGCCACATCAATGGAATAATGAAGGTGCGCCAAAAGCACTATTGTCCCGAACGCGAGCGCCATTACGATGAACGCGTAGCGTAAAACCCGCTCTTCCCAGAACATAAGCGCAAATAAGAAGGGCATGCCCGTGTGACCGGAGAAAAAAAGATCAGCGTCAAAAACAAAAAAGGAGAGGATATAAGAATCTATTATTGTCTGTGTCGGATAAGGCCCGAGATGCGTGAGACTGATGAAGCCCGAACGGATGATGGTAAAAGTGGCGATGGAATTAAGAACAAAAGGTATTCTTTTCGGTTCGGTGAGGCATAAAAGAATTACAAAAGTCCAAAAACAGAAAGTAGCCCAAATAAAAGTTCCATCAATATTATATACGGGCAGGTTTGAGAGAATAATGTCTGAGACGGAGTTTGATGCACGCGCCGTGGCATAGAGCCCGGCGTAGAAATTGACCACGAGGCTGACAATAAGCAACAGGGCCGCCTTTATGCATTCCAGCCTGAATTCACGTTGGGAAAAATACTCCTTATATTTTTTACTTAAAGCGCTCATGGGCATATTAATCAATTTTAGATTATAATCAAAATATGGCAAAGGATAAGATATCCTGCATTATCTGCGCATATAATGAGGAGCAAAGAATAAGCGACGTTTTAAAAATACTTGATAGGCATCCCTTATTGGATGAAGTTATTGTAGTTGATGACGGCTCTCGGGACAAAACCAGGGAAATTGTAGGCCAATATAAAAATGTCCGCTTACTCGCCCAGGAGGTAAATAAAGGCAAAAGCCACGCAATGGCTGCAGGAATAAACGCCGCCAAAAATGAATTACTAATGTTTATAGATGCCGATCTCGTTGGTTTAAAAGACGAAAACATTTCCGACCTCGCAGAACCGGTACTTTCCGGTCAGGCGGATGTTGCATTTAGTTTAAGGAAAAATACCACATCGATTTATACATACATAGGCGCGGATTTCCTTTTTCAAAAGATCTTAGCGCTTGATTATCTGACGGGAGAAAGGGTTCTGCCACGTTCCCTTTTGCTTCCGCACGCAGACGAGATAAGTAAATTACCGGGATATGGAGTGGAATCTTTTATGAATAAACTAATTATAAAAAATAAAATGAGAGTTGCCGTTGTCCGCTGGGAAAATGTTTCAAATCCCACAAAATCCGCAAAGGAAGGATTCTGGAAAGGACTAGGCGGAGAGTTTCGTATGGTAAATCAAATATTTAAAGTTCTGTCACTGCGCGAAATAATTTATCAAAATTATTCTTTATTTAAGCTTTCGCGGGACAATACCAAATTTTGAATAAATGCTTCGGCGGATGCATTCCATGTAAATTGAAGCGCTTTTTCCCGGCATTTAGCGCGGTCCAGTTTTAAACAATCATTCGCCGCCCGTTCTAAGTCTTCGTCCAGATAACCGTCTACTCCATTTGTAATTATATCTTTCGGACCCATTACATCGTGCGCGGCGACAGGGACGCCGCAACTCATAGCTTCCAAAGCCACAAGACCCAATGTTTCCGTCCGTGATGGAAATACGAAACAGTCGGAAATAGACAAAAGGTCTACAAGCTCATCCTTTTTTTTAAAACCGACAAACACCGCGTGAGGATATTGGGCTTCAAGCGTTTTTCGCAGCGGCCCGTCGCCGATTACTAGTTTGGTGCCGGGAAGATTAAGTTTAAGAAATTCCTCCGGGCTTTTTTCCATGGCAACTCTGCCTAAGGTTACGAATATCGGCCTCTTCCATTCCTCATGAATCCGGGCTGCCGGATTTTTTCTGAAAATCTCCGTATCGACTCCTAGCGGCCACATGACGATATTCTTAAACTTATTTTGAGTAAGTTCATCCGATAAACTTTGACTACCCACCATTGTCCGCTCCGCCTTACTATGGAACCAACGCATATATTTATAAGTTGGCTCTACAAAAAGTTCTCCGGCAGTTTCTCCCATACGCATTTTAATAAACTGGTGAAAATTTGTATGATAAGATGTTGTGAATTTAATTTTTTTTCTCAAACAAATTCCGCGCACCGCGAGCCCGATAGGCCCTTCCGTGACAATATGCACAAAATCCGGCTTTTCTTTTTTTATAATGTCGTTGATAGTTTTAATGTTGAGCAATGTCAGCTTTAAGTCCGGAAACCAGAAGACCGGCATATTCCAAAACAGCGCCGGATGAATTATTGCGACGGCAAAACCTTTTTTTTCGAGCAAAACGATCAGATTATCGAGCACGGTTACCACTCCATTTATTTGAGGTTTCCAGGCGTCTGTTGCGATAAGTATTTTTTTCATATTGGTCTAAATATTTTCTATTTGTTTTTTAGCAAAGCGCAGATAAAAATAATACGCGGCAGCAAGTAACACTGCGACAAAAAACGACGCGATCCCGGCGTAATCTACAAATTTTCCCGCGTTTACTATGCTTTTACCGAAAAAATAACCGATACCCTCGAATAAAAGTACTTTTGGAGCGGAGCCTAAAAGTGCGTAGAAAATATATTTTTTGAACGGCATCTCAGCCATTCCGGCAGCCGTCAAAAACACGGCGCCGAACGGCTGGGTTTTGGAAAAAGCGATGATTTTCCAATTGTGCTTTTGGTAATATTTTTTCAATTTCTCCAGTTTTTCGTCAGTTGCTCCGATGTATTTTTCCAAACGGTGTATCAAGCCGTGTTTTGCCCACCTTCCTAAAAAATAGTAAATAAAATCGCCTATCCCGTCCCCGGCCAATAATATTAAAAAAACAATAACAGGATTTAAATATCCCATGGAGGCCAAGAAACCTGAAAGTACGGCAAGAATCGGCCCTTCCAATATCGCAATCGGCAGGATAACAAAATACCCGTATGCGGTAATCAGGGCGGTAAAGTTTTCCAAATTTAATCCCGGCATAACTTGATTATATACTCTTTTTGATATATTATAATATCATGAATTTCGACCAGCCATCGGTCCAAGAACCGCAACAAGAATCACAAGAAAAAAAACCGACACTTCACACACCGAATTATGAGGTATTGCTGACTGAATTCGGAAAAAAACATCCGGAAAAAATTGAGACGATAAGAACGGTGCTCGATGAATTTGACGAACAAGGAATCAAAAATTTTAGCATCTTCCGTTCGGAGGCGATGCCTGGAGTCGCTTTTTCGCACACAAAACTTACCATCACCACTGAACTAATAAATAAGCTCTCAAAAAATTCTGCTGTCGCGGAGACTGAAATGGCAACAAAAAAAGAGATTGAGGGCAAAGAAGAAAATACAAATGCTAAACGCCAGGATTATTTTCTTTTTGGCGCCTTCGCTTTCCCGCCCGAGGGAGGCAACGCTTTTGGAGTCGAAGATTTAGCTATTGACCGATTTATCAGGCTTTTGCCACGTGTAGCAGGCCCAATTAAACGCGGCGAAGTTCCACCTGAAGTGAATGTCCACCTTCTTGGTGCACCGACAGGTTTCGGCGGCGCAGTCAATGAAAAATGGATAGAAAATATTGAAAAAAATGGGCTTGACGGTCACGCGAAGCTTTATGCTGAATTTATCAGCCGGCAGGAGCCGGCTGACGGCAAAGACGTCCACGTGGTTTTACAAGGTGTTTCCAAAGGCGCGATTATTGCGGAAAAAACTTCCAAATATTTACCTGAAGAATTACAAAAAAATACCCAGCGTCTTCTAGATAACCCGGCCGGCGAGCATAAAAAACAAGGAGTGACAAAATGGCTGAAAGGCACACAGATTGCCGGCGCAATGATTGGGGAAACTATCAGCAGAATTCTTTTGGATTCTACAATGCGGAATCTCATGAAGTTCGGCGGGCCTTTTATAGAAAAGCTTTCAAAGGAAACAGGCATCCCGACGGACAACGATGAGCAAAAAAAACTAAAACTGAAAGCTACGATGGGCGAAGCGCTTGCTCTACTTAAAGGTTCTCCAATGGATACAGAAAATACACGTTCTTTTATCAGGCGCGGCATCTATGACCCTTTGACTTTTACGCCAAAAAGATTGTTGGAAATATGGCAAAAAGACAATAAAAAAAATGGTACATTCCCGTTTTTTCAAAAAGGAAAATCTCTTGAAGTTCCTTTCAAATCGCCTGGGCATTTTTTTATTTATGATCGTTTTGAGAGGTGGAATAAAATACTCGGCTATTCAGAAAAAGCCGGAGAAAAAAAGAACAGCGCTTAAACGTATCCCGGGAAAAAATCGGTTTTTATTTGCGAGCGTGGGACGCCGATTGCGGTAAGAGTATGCTGAAAAGCTTCTATCATCGATGGCGGACCGGAAATATAGAAATGCCTCTCTTTAAAATCAGGCGCTTCCCACATAATAGTTTTATCGTTGATAAACCCGTCTTTGTCGTTGTTAATATAAACTGTTTTTATGCTGAGTTTTGTGCGCGCTTCCTCAAAAATTTCACGGTAAGCGATCTCTGATTCAGTTTTATTTGAATACAGTAAAATAATATCTCTTTTTTCTTTTATATCGATGAGATATTTAATCATGCTGCGAAAAGGCGTAATGCCGATTCCTCCTGCAATGAAGACTAGTTTTTTGTTTTTATCCGCCGGCAACGTAAAATCTCCCGCAAGCTGGCAGGCGGAAATTTTGTCTCCGGGACGCATTGCTGCCAGAGTTTTTTTGAATGTGCTTCCTTGCCGGTTGAATTTTGTACCCAACCTTATCTCGTTCTCCGTAGGCGAAGAAGCGATAGTGAAGTAGCGGCGGATTCCTCTAGTATCCGAGTTTTTGTGTTTTAGGGTCCATTCAAAATATTGTCCGGGAAGATGTGATATTTTTTCCTGATGGGCAAAAGAAAACTCATAAATATTCGAGGCTATTTCTTTTTGTTCTTTTAATTTCATAATAAAGCGGTGCTTTGGGCTTACTAAATAAGAAAAAATATTGCCGCAAAGGAGCGCTAGCTCATAAGTGGTAAGTATTGATAAAACTCCGACCACAGCTCCGTAGGCAATGCGCTTGCCCTGCCTAGGCGGTGCTGTCGACGGTTCAGTGAGCATGATGAACGCAAAGAAAAAAAACGGAGCATAGTAAATTGTTTGCGGAATAACTGTCCAGCCACCTTTCCAAAATAGCAATATTAATGAGGAAACGAGAAAACTCAAAACTAAGTCTCCCCTACGGAGCTTTCTTGCTATAAGAAGTCCTCCAAAAAATACCGGCGGAAGCATAATTGGGAAAGAACCAACCCACCACCCGGCCGGCTGGCCTATGGTAAAGGCAGTCGCGGCAACAGCGAAAGCAGCGGGATTAAAAATATGTTTTCTAAAAGGCGCAAAAATATATTTAGAAATGCTGGCCAAAAATCCGGCTAGCGACCAGAAGACTAAAGAAGATCCGGCAAGCGCCGGGTCCGGATTTATTATCAAAGCCAAAATAAGCCCGGTTATTAAAGAGGATTCAATATTCTCATTCACGTGGAAAATGCGGGCGAGAACTTTGTTTGTACCCCAGGAAACAGCCATTAAAATGGCTGTCAAAATAAGGAAATCCTGTGCTCTATATGGCAACGCGCCCAAAAATCCAAATAAAGACGCGTAAAGAACTAAAAAAAACAGGTAATAAAGCGCCAAACGGTACATCGTCACCCGGTTGAGAAGAGAGTCGATCGCCCCAAACATATTCCTAGTAACTCACAAAATATTTTATTTTTGCGGCGGCTTTCAACGAAGCAATAAGCGTTTGGGCTTCGGCGCTCAATTTTTGCTGGGAGAGCTGAGACTTGATGTTGTCTTTAAATTGCTGTTCCTGGCCTTTCGGAATCTCTACTTTGTTGTCTGTAATATATTTTGCAATCTCGTCGTCAGTAATATTTAATTTATCAGCAAGCAGTTTTTGAATCTTGCCATTCACGAAGATTTGCGTTTCGAGATCAGCGCGGGTCATTCCCTGCTGTGCAAGCGCTGCGTCTAAAGTCCCTCCTTGAGATTTTACCTGCTCTTCTATTTTCGAGATTTCTGTTTTCACTTCGTCGGTACTTACCGATATTCCCTTTTTCTTTGCTTCATCCTCAATCAATTTTTTAGTGATAAGTGAGTCAAGCACGCTCTTGCCTGAAGTCTTCTCAAGCTGTCCTAAAACCTCAAAGCGGCTGATGGGCGAGCCGTTGACCAAGGCGGCGATAAATAAACCCTTATAAAGAAAAACAAGAACTCCCAAAACGACGACTACTACACCAATAATGACTGCTTTTTTTGACTTAATATCTATAATGTTCATGAAATACAGTATAGCATAATCTATTTATACCAAGCAATCTTGTTCTGTGGATTATCTATATTTGCGGATTACTCCGCTTACGACCGCGGCGATGTTGAGCTCGCGCTTTGCGAATATCGGCTTGTATTCTTTATTCGCCGGCTCAAGATACACAAGACTTCCCATTTTCTTGAAATATTTCATTGTCCACCCTCCGTCTACTTCCGCTATGACAATATCTCCGACTCTGGCTTCACGGCCCTTCTCAGCAATTACTAAGTCGCCTTCATGTATCCCCGCATCTATCATAGAGTCGCCTTTAACTTTAAGTATATAAGTAGATTCCTTGTTTTTAATAAGATAGTCGTCAAAATTAAAAGTATCCAAAATTTGTTCTTCGGCCAAAGACGGGAACCCGGCTTCGACTAAACCTAAAAGCGGCAATTCATCTTGAAGACGGTTGGGTATCAAATGGCCGCTTGGATCTTTGGACAGAGCGCCCTCCTCAATTAATTTATTGACTAGTTTATATGCGGCATTTTTTGACTTAAAACCGACAAGCTTCATTATCTCGGCGTATGTGGGCATGCGCTTACGCGATTTATAAAACAAAATAATTTTTTGTTTATATGAGGAAAACATAATTATAAAACTAACGAGGCCATTATGTTCATGGAGCGTTTGAACCATGCTCGCCCTGGAGCAAGCCTCTCAAACCTCGCTAAAAGCATTTTGTGCCGCCTAGACTCCACCATATATGGCCGGCCTAGGATTATCTTGAGATCTATCTCGTGGTTCAGCCTTTCAATCTCTTCGCGAATCGTTTTAAAAGTTTGATATTTGGTCATAAATTAATTATAGGTGAACAAGCGTTCACCATGCAATACCCCGCCTGTGGATAAGTTTTTTAGCAGTTATTCCCGGCAACGTAGCCGGTTGTCCAGCATAATTGTAGGCTGTATCCGCCTGAAGGCCGGTCGATGTTTAACATGTCACCCGCCAAATAGAGCCGTGGCACGATGCGCGACTGCATTGTTTTAAAATTTACTTGGGCGAGAGCAACGCCTCCCGAGGATACTATTGCTTTGTCTTTTCCGAGGAGTCCCGCAACATGCAAAGGGATAGCTTTCAGCAGAGCAACAAGTGTCTTGCGTTCTCCCGACCGCACACTGTGATTCGGCGTTTCGCCGTCAATATTGGCGAGCATCAGTAAAGAATTGACTAGAGCGGGAGAAATGAATGGGGAAAGAGAATTTTTTATTTTTTTATTGCTTTGCTCGGTTAGAAGTGTTTGAATTTTTCCCCGCAGTGCGTCGTTGTCTAAAACCGGAAAAAGATCGAGTAGAATCGTAATCTCTTCTTCGTCTTGCAATAGTTCGCCGACATCTCTGCTCATATTAAGGACTGTTGGCCCGCTAATACCGATATGCGTGAAGAGCAGCTTGCCTTTATATACTTTTTGCTTTACGCCATTTTTAAACGACGTGAGTTTGATACCGTTAAGCGTTACTCCGGCAACTTTTTTCACCCATGCATCTTTGAGTGCGATGGGCACGAGCGCCATATCATTTTGGGATATCGCGTGTCCAAGCGATTTCAACCATACAAATCCTTCACCGGTTGAGCCGGTCTCCGGACGCGATGTTCCACCGCTAGCAACAACGCACGACCGCGCACGCACTTTGGATTTATCGGCAAGCGTTATAACTATCTGCTCCGCCGGCTTATCGTATACAATCCCCACAACCTCGGCGCGGGTTCGCACATTTACGCCGTTTTTTTTTATATATTGCAGAAGCACATCACACACTGATTTTGCCTTATTTGAAACCGGAAACACTCTCCCCTCTGCCTCTTCTTTTGTTTCCAGTCCATGTTCATGAAAAAAATTGAGCGTTTCTCGGACGCCAAATTGCGCGAACGCGGAAAAAAGAAATTTATCGCTTTTTTTATATTTTGCGAGCATTGTGCGGACATCGGGTTTATTATTCGTAACATTGCATCTCCCGCCGCCCGTGATTAAAAGCTTCTTCCCAAGAGTAGGGTTTTTTTCAAGCAATAAAACGCGCCGCCCCCGCAGAGCCGCGCGCCCCGCCGCTATCATCCCCGCAGGACCCCCGCCGATGACTACAACATCCCATTGTGGTTCGCTTTGCATACAATTTTATTTCTTTTCGTTTCTATGCTCACAATGAAATTAATACCGGAATCTCAAGGGCATCGTCGTGCTTGGGAAGACCCGACGGATTGTCTTTGCGCAATATGAGAGTTCCTCTGTTGCTATACACGTTTTTATCGGACTTAAAAGTGAGAACTGCTTCAAATGGAACGAAATCGTTTGTCATCCATTCACTTTTCGCCGTTGCAATTCCTTGGGCAATAATCAGCCCGTCCCAGTTTGTAAGCGCCACCGGAAAGCTAGCTTCAAAAAACCAATTACCCCGCGCCTCTCCTCTAATAGTAAGCGGGCTCTTGACGATTTGGTTTGGTCGCGGAGATTCAAGGTGGATTAAATCGGTCTTTTCAATTGTATTGCCTATATCCTCAACGAATGTTTTGTCTCCATACCTGCATTGGCGCGGGTAGCTTTCCATTACTGCGTTCCCCGTTTTTACGCATTCTTCAAAATTCGTTACAACCGTCGCGGGCGCTTCTTTTTTTGTGAGCTTCCACGTTACGCCTGATCCGATGATTACCAAAACAATTATTGCTAACGGAATTATTTTTTTCATGATATTATTTTAGCATAATTGTATAAAATATCAAAAAATGATACGATAGATTTTATGAAAGAAAATGAATTGAATAATTCCGAAGAAAAAATTGAACCGGAGAAAGCAAGCTCGCTGCCTGAATTTGCAAAAGGATATTTTGCGAGTCACAACATGACTAATATGCAATCCGTGTCCAGCGAACTGAGAAAGTTGGGGCTTAACGAATTGGCCAGCGAAGTATCGGATTGTTCTGTTTCTATGGTGGCCGCAAGATTACTTGAAACAGCAAAAACAATAACTTCATCTTATGAAGCCGGAAGCGCCCTACCCAAACAAGGAGATGATAGGGTCCGATTTATGGGAGAATATTGTTTCAGTAGTTTAATAGGACATAGTGTGCCATATGTAATGACCGAACCTGATCTCTACGCAAAAGAACGCGGGCAAAAGGATTTAACGGCAGCGCATAAATTATTTAAAGAACTTCGAGAGAGCTATAACTGGGAGAGATCGGCTGAAGAAATATATAAACTTTGCTTAACAACCATTGATTCCTTAGAAAGCGCTGAGCTGGTACAGGATAGTGAAGCAGAATATTTCAAATTAGCCAAGCAGCTTGGGTGTACTACCGAGGCTGTCGAAAAAGGAATGATGGCACAAATAAAAGAAGCATTGAGAGTAAACGCTATACCTCGAATAGCGTTAAGTGAAGCTTTTTTTATACAAGTTAAATATATATCAGAAAAGGCGGTAGAGGAGTTGACAGAGCAAGAAAAAAAGATTTTTACCGTAATTTTGTCTTTTCGCGAAAAGGAATTTACGTCCTTTAAAGATTTCGTTGAGGCGGCAAGGAAACTTGATGATATGCTAAATAAAATTTCTTTTAGTGAGGCAGAAAAGTCGTTTCAATATGGGTCGAACCTTGAATTGAAATTAACACTTCGTCGTAGCGATATAGTTGGCCTTGTCCAAGGCGTCGACGATAAGTAATTCTATTATAGAGTCAGATTACAACTTTAGAGCAAAAACCACAGATATCGGTAATAAGGCGGTGGCAATCTGGAGTGCTAAAACAAGTAGCGCTTCTTTTTTTGTGTATCGTAATTCTAATTGAGTATGTTTGTATTAAGCCGTAAATTATAATTCGGGTTTATTTTCATGATACCCATAAATAAGTGCCAAAGTAAACGCGGCAATAACCAAACCGTAATCACGGATAGCTGTTGCGGTAATCCCGAAATCCAACGCGATAGGTATCAAATGCAGGGCAAGAATGATGGCGGGGATACGCACTAAAACATCCGTCGCAATGAGACTTCCCAAAATAACTTCTAAAGCGCCATTCGCAAGTACAATGATAGCAGGCGGGAGATGAAACAGTTCAACGGCCCAATCAGGAACCACTGAAACCCATCTGAGACTATCGAAAAGTTGAGAAAACCCGAACCACAAAAACACTGCCGCAAGGCCCAAACGAAGCAGATTCTGTCCCAACTCCAATCTTGAAAATTTTATATTTATGGTCATACTATTGCACCAGAACGCCTATTTTAAAACCTATCAATATCTTTGCAGTCTTTGAACTACCGCCATGTTCACCATTATACGCGCCCGACCCGTTTTTACCGCAAATAGAAAGAATGGTGTTCTCGCCGCCGGGGTGGTACGGTATCCAGCTGGTCAAATCATAGACATTGCCGTTTATGGCGGACCAACAGCTTGAACGCGAATTATGCAATGCGATCTGGGAAAGGGTTATGCCCGACGGCGTTGGTGTCGAAATAAATGTCGGAGTTGGGGTTGGGGTTGGTGTCGGTTTAGGAGTAGCTACGACGACCGACGGAGTCGGTGTCGGAGATGGCGTCTGGTCAATTATTTCTTCCGGGGGTATAAATACAGGCTGTTTGGTAGAATAAACAAAAAAACCGACTCCAAAAATCAGAGCTAAGCCTACTACAATTAAAATAATCCGATTCTGCATGCTTTTATTTTAACATGTTTGCTTC
Source organism: bacterium (assembly GCA_030648495.1). Classification (GTDB taxonomy): domain Bacteria; phylum Patescibacteriota; class Minisyncoccia; order UBA11713; family 2-01-FULL-45-33; genus 2-01-FULL-45-33. Next base: position 10,941 of record JAUSHV010000037.1, on the reverse strand, counting down.
GTTTCTATTTCTGAAAGTCCTGCGGAAGATGCATGTCTTTCTGCCTGGCAACGAGGTAGTAAAGTATCGTGCCCGCCACCGGGAACGCAAGGCATACCAACCCCCATATTACCTTCCATCCCATGCTCTTATTGGCCCCTATAATGTCCAATAATGCCCAGACGAACAAAACCAGCCAGAGAATGTAGAACGCTAAATTAAGTAATGACATATTTTAATACTATCATGTTTCCGGCATCCGCGCCCCGGGGTGTTTTAATAATGAAAAGTTCATTTGGCTAACTTTCTCGAGCTCGAATTTTTAAAAATTGAGACCCCGTAAGGCTTTCCGGTGATTTTTAAATCATATCAAATCAACGCTCCTCGGACACTAGGTATCTTCCCAAAAATTGTCCTAACTTTTTTTTAACATCCAGGAACTCCCAATTTGCTCTATGTGAAATCCACCTTCTTCGAGATCCTTAAGACATTTTTTTACAGCGGCAGATTTTTTGATATCTGAATTTCGTAACCATGTCGGATAAATTCTAGCTTCTCCGCCGCTTCTCAAAACTCGATTGAGTTCCGAAAAAAATTGTGTAACTTTTTCGGCATCTTCTGCATAAAATGGAGAGCCGTAATGCGAGATAATCAGGTCAAACGAATCATTGGCAAATGGGAGTGCGTCGCTACGCCCGGCAACAAGTTTAGACGATCGATTTTCCGATTTAAGTTGATGAAGGAGTTTTTGTAATTCCTCAGACCCATCCTCGTAATCTTCATACAGCGCTTCCCGCTCCTCTGCTGACAGCGCATACAATGGATCAAGCGAAGTAATGTCGAGGTTGTCTTCTTTTAGTTCATTTGCAAGCTGATTCAGGCCCGAACCAATATCAAGAATTTTTTTGCCCCTCAAATCATCAATGCTTAAACCAAAGTCCTCAAAATGCTCACTCATGCCACGCGCGGTAGGACGTATTTCTTCCCATAAATGTTCGTTTCCCATTGAAATTAATTATAACTGGTAATCCGGTAATAAATGTAATTTAAACGACGCTCCTCTCGGAGTCCGAACCCATCTCAAGGTGGCTGCGGGACTAGGATTCGAACCTAGGTACCCAGGTCCAAAACCTGGTGTCCTACCGCTAGACGATCCCGCAATGTTTTACAATTCCTTGAATCCATCCAGTAATGCGCCTGTTTTGCGAAGTGCTTTTAAGAATCCTCACACGAATCAAGCCGTGATAATTTTCGGAAATGTTTTTTCTTTTTGTGTTTGCATTGCCATTTTTGAAATATACCGTTGAAAATTTCTTTATAGGCTCCCTCAACTCCCCCGCCCAATATTTGACGGCCCGGGGCACATTGCCGTTACGGTGGATATATAGCTCGAACTTAATAGCATTGTCCTGTACGCCCAATACATTTTTAGCAAACACTAAAAATAACCTTACCATATTTGGGTCAGAATTACCAAAAATAATTCCTTGGCTTACATTGTGCTCTTTTTGTTTTGAACCCTCCGCCCAATATAGGGCCGAACCTATCAAAAGCAGTTCTCGGCTTGAAATATTGCCTATCTCGCCACCGGATTTTTGATAAATTGCATTGGAGCTATCAATGCGCTGTTTCCGGCGGGTTTGAGCCCCGCGCATCATAGATTTCAGTTTTTTCTCCGTTAATCTTTGGCTTTGAGGCTTTGATAAAGCGACGCTACGGAGCCAAAGCGACAAAGTAGAGCGGGCCACCTTAACTTGTTCTAAAATTTCGCTATATGATAAACCGTCTTTGCGGAGTTTTATTGCTTTAAATTTTTCTTTGTTTTTTAGTTGCATATTCGAATAATGCTTATGTTTTCTATAGTATCATATCAATATTTGTATGCAAATATAATTTCAATAGGAGCATTCTTATTGAAGTAACTTTTTAAGCTCAATTAGGTTTTATCAGTATGACTAAAAACCCATTTTTAAATGCACTGGCGGCTGTTTTCTATGTATCTCTGGTGTCTTCTGCGATGTTCTATGGACCCAAATTTGAGCACCGGCTCGCCGAAACAAACTTCGGCGTGCTTATCCCGATAGTAATGCTTTCTCTTTTTGTGTTCTCGGCCGCGACAATGGGATTTATTTTTTTCTATCAGCCGTTGCGCCTTTATTTTGACGGCGAAAAAGAGCGGGCCGTCGGCCTTTTCTTAAAAACCCTCGCCTCATTCGGTGTTATCACCGCAATAATTTTAATTACGGTTTTTTTAATCTAGCTTTGCTTACACATCGGATTTATCTCTCAATTTTATATAGCGTGCTCGCGCCGGAATGAAAAACGATTTCTCCCAATTGCGCGAATTTTTGTTCGCTTAAATTTTTGTAAGCCGTGCGCTCGAGGCCTCCTATATAGACATATTGGATGCCGTATTTGCGGATTATTCCATCCGCAACGAAAACATCGGTCGTTTCGTAGAGTCTTTGAATGTCTGTCGCGACTCCGGAGACCGCCCCCCATCCGGTTTCATAAGCCTGGCCTGGCACCGCGTTCTTTACCGCTGATGCGTCGAACCTCCACGTCCACTCGTGGGTTTTCCATCCCATTGGAGTTATCATCCCGGAAAACGCCGAAATACGTGCGTATGTTGTGTAGCTGTCGCCGACGGCTTCCGCAATAACGGAGCGCTCCGGAATATTTTTATTTATATATTGAACAGTATTCCAATCCTCCGGACTTTGAGTTTTCATCCATACCGAGCCATCGAGCTCGCCCATCTTTCCGGTTGGAAGATAAAATTGCTTGAAAGCCTGATACGGATAAAAGGCGCCCGCGATAACCGCTAAAGAAAGCATGCACCATCCCATCCTGCGAGCCAAAGCCGGATCGCGATAGCGCAGATTATCCGGACGCCGGATAAGAGCGGCCGCTGCCACCGAAAACGCCAACGACAACATTACCCACGCATGATACCCAAATTTAAAGGTCGTATTGGCGCGAAAGTACGGCGGATTTGTGACGCCGTAAATATCTTCTATAAAAAAGAGCTCCACGCCGATGATAATTCCCAAAGCCACGGCGCCGAGAGAGGCCACAAAATAAAAATCTCTAAAATTTTTGCGCTTCAGATAAAACGCGAAAATAATCCCCGCCAAAAATATTCCCCACATTCCAAGCTCCGCAAGGAAAGGAGTCGGCCATTGGATATTTGAGAGATGATACTTGGCGATGTAGGAGGGAATGAATTTAAGACCCAACACCGGACTTTGAAAATTTTTCAGGTTAGGCCACATGAATATAAGAGAAAGAACAGCCATAAAAAGACCTGCGCCAAGCCATTTTCCGGACTTAAAAATCAACACCATAAAAATGAGCGCATAAACCGTAATTGCATCCCAAAGATTTATCATTCCGGATGTTGCTACTGCGAGAGATAAAAAAGCAAAAAACGCCCAGTTCATTTTTTTTGACAGCGCAAGAACATATATGAGCGCGAGGTCAAAAAGAAAGAAAGGCAGAGCCAAAAAATGCGCGTGCAGGTCCCCGACGGTAAAACTATAAGAAGGGATTTCGTTGATGATGTAGGATGGCGTGTAAAGACGCGTGGAGGAAGCGTATGTGTAAAGATGCCCAGAAAAATAGCCCATCACACTCGCTACCGCAAAAAAGATTGTGCCAGCGGAGGTTACTAAAAAAGCTGACAGAACAGAAATAAATTTTCTGCCGGTTAAAGCAAAAACAATCGCCGCCGAAAGCAACGCACTTTCACAATAGAGAATGCCCAGCGCGAAATTATATGTAAGCGCGTATGGAATGCCCGAAAGGTTGGAGACAAGGCTCATCAAATAAGAACCGTAATAATAATAATTTATAGTTTTGCCGGCGTACCACATGTCAATAAACGGAAAATAATGTGTTTTTCCTGAAGCAGCAAGCAAAGCCATATCCATAAAGCGTTCGGTCCCATTTATCGCCGGGTTCCAACTCCGAAAAAAAAGATAAACAAGATAGGCAAGGAGTGCGCACCCTTCGGCTAAAAGTATTTTCTTTTTGTTTTCTTTAAGAAAATCGCGGCACAAATAAATACCCGCAAAAACCGAAAACAGAAATAATAATCCTATAAAAAGCTTGTTCTGATAATCCAGCAATTTGAACGATGCCATAAACCAGACCGTGTATCCAAAGAGAATGAGCCCGGCGGGCTTTGAAACCGCATAAGCGAGCGTTTTATGCGGAATGAAGCGCATTGAGACCGCTAGCCCGAAGACGCCGAAAAGCGAGAATACGGCATAAAACAACAATGCCTGCAAAAATTCCATAGGATTATTGTTGTGTCGCTATCTTTATCAGCGCTAACTCCAAAGGTATCGCGGCGGTGTAGTCGTCGATTTTGATGCGGGACGCCTCCATTATTTCTCGAAGCGCGAATTCGACTATTTTGGAGCCTGATCCCGCAAACACTTTTAAAGCGGTAATTTCCTCGGCGGAAAATTCATGGGATAAAATATTTTCGGTCTTCGCGTCCAGCGCCAAAAAATAGATGGCGCGAATATTGCGGAGAAGCAGGCGCAAGACCAATTGCGGGTCCGCCCCCTCTTCCAAAATTTCGTCTAAAGCCGAGATGAGCTCCGCAACATTTTTGCCGAAAGCAAATTTCAAAAGCTTATTGATGCTTTCCGACATAGGTGCGCCAAGAAGCATGCGCACATCCTCTTCTTTTATAGTGGCCTCGCCAAGGCTTGAGGCCTGAAAAAGTATATTTTCGGCGTCGCGCAAGGACCCTTCGGCAAAGAAAGCAATGAGCTTCAAAGCCTTATCTTCCGCTTTGATACCCTCGGCTTTTATGATGATGCTAAGTTCTTTGATAATATCTGCAAGGCCTATTTTTGAAAACTCAAAGCGCTGGGTGCGCGAAGCGACTGTGTCGGGGACTTTGGAAAGCTCGGTTGTTGCTAAAATGAATATCGCGTGCTTCGGCGGTTCTTCCAAAGTTTTCAAAAGTGCGTTGAATGCTTCTTTGGTCAACATATGCACCTCGTCTATGATATATACTTTGTACGGCGAGCGGAGCGGCAAAATATGCACGGCCTCACGCAAAGCCCTTGCCTCATCGATTCCCCTTTGCGAAGCGGCGTCTATTTCAATAACATCCTCGTCAAAGCATCCTGATTCGCGTGCCAAAATCCTTGCAATTGTCGTCTTACCCGTGCCTCTTGGCCCTGAAAAAAGATAGGCGTGGGCAAGCCGTTTTTCTTTGATTGCGTTTTTTAAGATACCGATAATATGCTCCTGGCCGATGACTTCCTCAAATTTTTGAGGCCGGTATTTTCTGTAGAAAACCAGTTTGTTTTCATTTTCAGACATTTTGATTATTTTGTTGGTTGAAAGCAAAAAATTTATAACCTAAAAAATTCCAAATAAGTATTGCTGCAGAGGCTGCAACATTTGCTGCATTTAACCACGCCTTTTCATCCAGACCGAAGCGCAGTCCCACATAAGTAGTAAGATAAATTATCAGTAAACTATTAAATAACACGCCCAAAAGAGTAATCAGCGCAAATTTGGGCAGATCTTTAAATACTGTTTCGTTCGTGCCGGAGGTATCTTTAAAAACCCAAAATTTATTCCAAAAATAACTGTTCATGGCAGCGAGTAAAAACCCCGGCGCACTTATACCTCCCAGTAAAACGCCTGCTGTAGTCCCCGTCAAAATACTTAAAATATTTAAAATACCAAAGTTGATAGAAGTATTAAAAAACCCTACTACCACATATTTTCCAAATTGGTTAAAAAATTTCAGCCACTGTCCCAAAAATTTACCAAACCAAACACCAAATACCCAGAGAACCGGAATGCCTATGCATACCATGACCGCCGTCGGCATGCTCAAGTATTGTAAATTATACAGCGTCGGCAATAAAAATATCGCCGTCAAAAGCCCCACCACCGCCCCTATAAAATAGTCTTTTTTGGTTATCATTTTTTATTCAATTTATCACGCATCGGCTGGCTTATTAAGCGCCTGGTGGCGTTTGCGGATTTCCTCCTCCACTTCTTCGCGGGGGCGGGAGTATTTTTGACGGGAAAGCTGTTTGATGTAGCCTGCAATTTCATCGTTACCTTTTGGCGGGAACGGGATAAACATATTGAAAGGCTTGGAAGTCTGACCGTCTATCAGAAGTTTAATGTAGGCGTTTAAATTATCAATGTTAAGCAAATCTTTAGCCGCGAACACCGGCGCAAATTGCTTTTCCATATATTCCGCGTCGTCGGAGCCGATGCGAAACGAACAAATTGTGCCGACATTTCCGAAAACGGATTTTTTTATCTCTTCTTCCAGCTGGCCGATGAATTGGTGCGTTATCGCCATATTAAGTTTATACTTTCTTGCCTCTGATAAGATTGTTGCGATAGATTTCGTTGTAACATTTTGAAACTCGTCTATATATAGGTAGAAATCCTTGCGTTCGGATTCGGGCGTGTCCACGCGGGAAAGCGCGGCCATCAAAATTTTTCCGACCATGATAAGACCAAGCAAACTTGAATTGATATCTCCCAATTTGCCTTTCGAAAGATTTAGCAAAAGAATTTTTTTCTGGTCCATTACATCGCGAACATTGAAAGCAGAGTGCTCCTGCGCGATAATAGGACGCATTATCTCATTTGCCAAAAAGGTGTCGAGCTTAGAGACAACATAGGGCACCATGTTCGCGAGCGCCGATTCTCCTCCCGCCTTCTCTGCGATTTGCTTCCAAAATGTATCAACCACGATATTTTTTGATTTGGAAAGCTTGTAATCACGGAAAACTTTGTCGGAAAGCACGCGCACAATTTCTAAAAGCGTGTTCCCGCTTGCGGGGTCCTCCATCACAAGCATTGTCGCGTTCCTGAAATACTGTTCAAACATCGGGCCTCCGGCAACCGACATATTAAAAAGCTTATTAAAAATTTCCAAAAGTTCGTTCACAATGAGACTTCTTTGCTCGGGGTATCGCGGATCAAATTCTAGCATGTTAAGCCCCATCGGATGCTGAATATCTCCGGGGTCAAAATAAATTACATCCTCCGCCCGCTCTTTCGGGATATGCCCTAAAATTTTATCTATCAGGTCTCCATGCGGGTCAATAACTGCCACTCCTTCGCCATTTTGAATATCCTGAATAATCATTTTTTGCATGAGAGTGGATTTTCCCGTGCCGGTTTGACCGATGGAGTAAAAATGCCGTCTTCTGTCATCTTTCTTAATAAAGATGTTTTTTGTTTCTCCTCTGTATTTGCTCTCGCCTATTAATATACCTTCTTTCGGAAGGTTCACCGGAGGAGCTGCTTCCTGCGCGTGGAGCATCCGCACAGTGGAAGCCGATTTTTTCATGTATGGAAAATGATAAATGCTGGCTATTTCCTCAATATTGAGGTGTATCATATTGGATTCGTCAAAAGTTCTGAAAGAAAATTTTTCGATGAGCGAACGCAATTTAGCGCCCGAGAGTTCTTTTGGTTTCAAACTATTCCCTTCCGGATTTTGAAATTGCTGGAAGCTCGCGGAGAGGTTTCTGGCTATCGCATCTGCTTTCTCGGCGTTCGTGGCGGAAGCTAAAAAGCGTATATTGCATTCAAAAATAACTTTTCCGCCTTTTTCTTCCAAAAGCTTGGCTAAACCTTCGTCATGGCCTGCTGATTGTTTTTTATCTTCGGGCTTTGAAGGTTTGATAAATTTCTTGATTTCGCGCATCGCCTGGTCTTCCCCAAAAACTTCTTTCCTCGATTTTCCTTCTTTTACCTTTATTGCCGCTTCGTGCGCGCGTTCCGCAACGTGTTTCGCGTCCGGACGCAAAACTATCTGTACCGCCGCGCCTTCACCGTACTCATCTATCTTTGAAAATGGCGCAGTTACTGTTTCTAAGGGGTCGGAGGTCAAGTTTTGGTAGGTTTTGATAGGCAATATTTCGGTCATCGCGGAAGTTACTATCCCTCCGGCTGTGGCTCCGGCGGAATTAAAAATATTATAGTCTTCAACTTTTTCTATTTTTGCATCGGGAAAAGCGCCGTGAAGGCGGCTTTCCAAAAGTTTGTCGTAAATACGCGGAAACGCAACATAAAAAAATATTTCTGTACCGCGGTTATGCGCCGCAATCTCTAAAGTAAAAACGGGCTGTTTCCAAAGTGAGCTCCCAATACCCTCTTTTTTTATGGAAACGAGCCCGGAGAGGAATTGCTCCATTTTTGATATAAAATTCTTTATTATTTGCTGTTCATCCCCGCCCTTTTCTATCAAAGTGCCTTCAGGGGCCGAGATCAAAAAAAGCTGGAGGCCCAGACCGCCCGAAACATCGCGCATTCTTTTAGACTTTAAATACCACCAAAAAAACAAAGCCCATGCCACGAAAGCAAATGCGAGCAGTGTAAAAATATAAAATATAAGATTATCCAAACTCATTGTTTCAATTTTCTGGATTCAAGAAGTTTTTCATAATATTTGTCAGCCAACGTATCATGAAAATCATCCAAAATATGGGGATTTTTGAATGCGCCGGCCATCTTGACCGCGTGTAAAATGCCATTTGTTAGTGCGTCCTTAACCAAGTCTTCAACTATAACAGAATGTTCTTTTTCCTCTTCTATATGCTTGGCGTCTGAATCATCGTCGGTGGTTGGCGCTAAAACCGGAGGCACAACGGGCGGAGGAGGTAGGAGCGCCACTTCTTTTATCACGTCTTTTACCAGCTCTTTTTCGGGCTTACTTTCCGCGGCTCCGCCAAGCTCGTGCCTCTTCGCTTCGAGCTTTTGTTCCAGCCATTTTATTTCGTCTGCAATAGATTCTTGAGCCATATGTTTATAAGTATATAATAGCAAAAAAATAAAACCCCGTCATTACACGGGGTTAGCTCTGAAACCTCTTATCTGTTTTGAGCCCTTTGTTTTGGGTTCAAACCGCCTTATTTCTTCCAATACATCTTCGTGAATAACGGGACCGATGGCGGAGGTCTGACCTCCTTTCAATTCCAGCCGGACTTTTGCCTCCGTCACGCGCCTAATAATCTCCGCAATATCAGCCCCGCTAAACCCTGTGGCTTTGGAAGCTATATCAGGCCAGTCGGTTATTTCAAAGAGCCGCCGACCGGCCATTTTTTCAGCTTTTCCGGCATGAATATTAAAAATTTCTTTTCGGCCTTCCTCGTTCGGCATCAATACCGCGACGGGTTTGTCAATCCGACCCGGGCGGAGAAATGCGGGGTCAACGCTTTCAATGCGGTTTGTCGTGGCAATTACCATGACATTCGGCATTGATTCAAGGCCGTCAAGATTTTTCAATAAAACCGCGACTATTTTTTGGTTAGCTTCATGCGAATCATTGCGGTTAGACGCCAATGCGTCTATTTCATCACATAAAATTATTGCAAATTTCCTGCTTTTTTTTGCGATGTTAAAAACCTCCTGCATCATTTTTTCCCCGACACTAACCCATTTTGAGCCGATATCGGCAACGTCCACTTTGATAAAAATCCCATCAACGGCAGTTGCAATAGCTTTTGCAAGCAAAGTTTTTCCTGTGCCCGGCGGGCCGGTGAGCAGTATCCCTTTCGGCAATTTCGTACCCCATTTTTTATAGATTTCAGGATGCCGTAGCCCCAAAGCAAGCATTTCCATATCTTCCCTGGCCTTTGGCTGGCCGCCGATTTCAGAGAATGCTACATTTGGCTTTTCCATCATTATTCTTTTTTTCAGCGCTTTTGCGTCGAATTCTTCCCGTTGCGGCCGACCGTCTTCAAAATAATCATCGTCATCTTCCGGATCGGGAGTTTTCATTAAGCGCAAATACAGCGTTATATCCGGCGCCTTGCTCAACAGCACGGCGTAAAGATTATTTATGGTTAATTCGACAAACGAAGCAAAACGATTCAGTTCCTTAGAAAAACCTGCTAAAGTTGTTAAAGATTTTCTTACGAGCGACGCGGATTCGCCCATCGAAATGATTAACATGTTTTGAGCAGGAAAATTCACTATACCTTTCACGGCGGGCGTTTTGCGCCATTCTATCGAGATTTCCGCTTCGTCTTTTTCATTTAAAACGAAAAGCATGTCAGCTACTTTCCTACTTTTCAGTTTCTTATGTAATTTTTCTAAAATTAATTCATCAACTCTGCCCTTCATTGACATGGGAATTATAGCCCAGACGGCATAATGGTCCGAGTCAGAATTAATATACATTCTTATGTTCAAAGCGGGCTTATTTAAAGGCGCTTGACCTAAAAACACGCCTTGCATCGGCGGCCTTAATACTTCTTCGAAAATGGTTTCAATGTCTTCAATGGTTACTTTAAAAGCCATCAGTACACCTAAATTCTAGCTTAATGGTCGCAAGTTTCAGGCATTGGAGTCAAGGCCGATGTTTTAACTCATTAAAGAATGTATAATTAAAAAATGAGGAGAAAATATTGGATTTTAGTTATCATAATATTGCTGGCGGCGTTTTTTCGCCTTTGGGACCTGAAAAATATTCCGCCGGGGCTTTGGTCGGATGAGGCAATGAACGGGGTGAATACTATTCAAGCAAATGAGGGTGGCGGATGGAAAGTTTTCTATCCGGAAAATTTTGGAAGAGAGGGCCTCTTTATAAATATCCAGGCTTTGTTTGTAAAAGCGCTGGGGCATGAACCGTGGGTTTTGAGATTGCCAAGCGCGATATTCGGAATACTGACGGTTTTGGGTCTGTATTTAATGACTAAAGAGTTGTTTTTCGGGCGCGTTGCCGTATTCTCCGCTTTTTTCATGGCAACGTCTTTTTGGCATATCAATTTTTCGCGTATCGGTTTCCGCGCTATCATGGCGCCGTTCTTTTTGGTCTGGGGGTTTTATTTTTTATTGTTGGTGATGCGAAAGGCGCTGATTGAGATGCCGAAGGCACAGGTTTTGCAAGACCTTGCGCAGCGCGACGGCGCGAGCAGAGCAATTCTCCAGCAGGAGAATATGCGTGTCCTT
>JAUSHV010000031.1 GCA_030648495.1 bacterium | reverse complement strand
AATAATCGGTTCGAACTTACCGAAAAGTTTTTGAAATACAATATGGAATTGGCAAACGACCGAACAAATGAGGAAAATACTCATTTGTTCAAAAAAGTCGGTTCGAACTTTTTAATTAAGGATCGAACCGTACTTTTTGAGTCACGCGGAGCGTGGAAAACCCTTTTGGATTCTGGATTCGGCGGGGGGAATGCATTAGTGTCGGCGCTTCGCGCCGACCCCATTTTGCGTTCTGAAACCCTTTTCGAAAATTTGCGGAGGGTGGAGGATTCGAACCTCCGATGCCGTTTCCGGCATACCGCATTTCAAGTGCGGCGCGTTCGTCCACTCTGCCAACCCTCCAGATTTTTTAATTTAGCATATTTAAAGCAATTTTTCTACTGCTCAGCTGGTGCAGATTTTTTTATGCTGAATTGGATTGTTGCGGGGTCGAGCTTAATTATGGACAAAGACCCCGGCAAATTCACAACATCATAGCTCGTGATTTTATATTTTTGCTTCCCCTCTTTTAAATTGGAAAGGTCCACCGCAATCTTTAAACGCTCAGGATTTAAAAAACTGAAATCCTGGTTTCTACCTGAAAGAGCAAGACTTATTTCTGCCGGACTTATTTCTTCAATCACATATTCCTTCGGCAAAAAACGAAACTCAATTGAAACGTCAAAATTTCTGGTAATTGTCCCCGCGCCCAACTGCACAACAAACGCGTACCACAAAAAAACCGACGCGCATACCGCAACCGATTTCTCTTTCCAATTTACAAGAGGCGTCCAAGGCTTGGACTTTGCGCCGTCTTCCAAAAGATGCGTGCGTAAAAAATCATGAAGCCGCGCCGCCAACTCGTCTATATCCGTGACAACTTTTATTTCTCCGTCCTCGGCAACAGAGATTAGCCCTTTTTCTTCCGAAACTACAATAATAAATGCGTCCGAACGCTCGGCGAGCCCAAGGGCCGCACGGTGGCGTGTGCCAAAATTTTTTATTCCGGTTCGCGCAAGCGGCAAGTGCACGCCGAAAGCACGCACGCGGTCGCCTTGTATAAAAACGGCACCGTCATGTCCGGGCGAAGAAGCATCAAAAATGCTTAAAATAAGCGGTACCGAAACCCTTCCTCCCAAAGAAATTCCCCCTCCGGTAACATTATCAAGCGGTTCCTCGCCCTGAAAAATTATTAAAGCGCCGGTTTTCGAGACGGCCAATTGCTCAATCGCGTCTATTACTTGAAGGGACACTGTTTCAGGAATAAGTTCTCTTTTTGAGTAAGAAAATCTCCGCCACAAAGACAGCCACTCAAAAAGACGCCGTAGCTCCCTTTGGAAAACAACTATAAAGATAATTACAAAAAACCCGAAAAAAAAGCTGAAAAGATAGCTTGTCAGATAAAGATTGAAATATCTTGCAAAAATATAGATGAGGACCAAGACGCCGATACCGTTGAAAAGAAACAGCGAGTGCGCTTTTTTAAAAAGCAGAATAACCGCATAGATCAATGCGGCCACCACTAAAATGTCCAGAATATCGCGCGCATTAAAAAATTGCAAAATCATGATATACTAATTATAAAGACTTTTTAACGTTATGTATACTTAATATATGGATGAACAAAAAAATATCACGGAGCAACAACGGGGTTACATGATAGGCAAAGAGCTTCTTTCGTGGGAAGCCCCTGAATATTTTCAGCATCAGCGCAGCAACGACTGGTATTGGTGGGTTGGGCTTGCCGCCGCAGTGCTTTTGGGAATAGCGCTATGGCAGGGTTCTTTCCTTTTCGGAATTTTGGTGCTGGTCGGATGGTTCACCGTTATACTTTATGCTATCCGCCCTCCCCGGACATTTATATTTACCCTTACTGAAAAGGGTGTCTTGGTAAAAAATCCCCACTCGGATGGAATAAAAATGTATCCGTGGTCGGAACTTAAATCGTTTTGGATATTCTACAAGCCGCCGATCCAGGAAGAGCTTTCCGTAGTATCAAAAAAAACTATGATGCCGTATATCAAAATGCCATTGGGAGGTACTAACCCGGAGCAAATAGAAAACATTGTCAAAAAATACATCCCAAAAATGGAGCAAAAAGAATCCCTGATTGACAGCCTCGCTCATTTTGCTAAGTTTTAAGAGGTTTTTAGCGCCCATAGTTTAATGGATAGAATGCAAGCTTGCGGAGCTTGATATCGAGGTCCGATTCCTCGTGGGCGCATAAATATATGCAAAAAAGAGTTTTTATAATCCATGGCTGGGGAGGCTCGCCTCAAAACAACTGGTTTCCTTGGCTGAAAAATGAACTTGAGAAAAAGGGTTTTTTGGTTATTGTTCCGTCAATGCCCCATCCGGAAAATCCGACAATCGAGGGTTGGGTTGGGCATCTCTCAACCGTTGTCGGCGAGCCGGATGAAAATACATATTTCATCGGACATAGCATCGGATGCCAAACGATATTGCGCTATGTTGAACAACTCCAAAAACCTATTGGCGGAGTGGTCTGTGTCGCGGGATTTTTTAGATTATTACATCTTGAAACCAAAGAAGAAAAAGAAATCGCGAAACCCTGGCTTGAAGTGCCGATGAATTACGAAAAAATTAAACTAAATGCAAATAAAATAATCGCTATTTTTTCCGACGATGACCAGGATGTTGATTTGGGAGACAAGGAATTATTTGAAAAACGTCTGGATGCAAAGACTATTGTGGAACACAAAAAAGGGCATTTTAGCGACGATGCTGGCGTTAAAGAATTACCGTCCGTGCTTAATGCCCTGTTTGAGATCGCAGGAGAGATACCGTAAAATTAATAACTTATTATATAAAATAAATATGTACTATTCGATTGAAGAAATGTTGGAATTTATTGACGAGCCGAATCGGTCGGCTTGCAAAAAATTACTCGGAGACAATCGTGCGCTTTTCCAAACCGTGCAAGGCTCAACGCATAATCACCAAGCCTGGAAAGGCGGTTATTGGGATCATATTCAAGAAGCAATGAATCGTGGAGTTTTTTATTACCGCATAGAAGAAAAAGAAACAGGCCGCCGATATGCTTTTACATTATCAAGCCTGTTGCTGGTATTGTTTGTTCATGATATTGAAAAGCCGTGGTCATATGAATTAGATGAAAAAGGTGAAGCGAGAAGAAAACCAGACCTTGCTTCAAAAGCCACACAACATGAATTTAGAAATCAAAAATTGAAAAAATATGCCATCACGCTTACTCCAGAAGAACAAAACGCGATGAAATATGTTGAGGACGAGCATAATGATTATACAAATAAAAGACGCGTTATGAACGAGTTGGCGGGCCTCTGCCATATTTGCGATGTTTATAGTGCACGAGTTGGCCACGATTGCCCGCGAGAAACGGGTGAAACCTGGGGTTCACGACTCTACAAAAAATAAAAACGTCCCGATAACGGACGTTTTTTTATTTTTTATATTTGGTAATTGTTCCGCCTTTTACAACTTGGACCTTTAGGCCCTTGTATGTCTGGGGCAATTTAACATTGTGCGATTGGGGTTGTAACACAACGCGTATGCAGTATTTGCCTTCATCTTTGCCTACTCCACAAGCTCCATCAAAATTATACTTTCGTATAAATTCTTTGGCTAACTTCGCAACTCGCTCCTGTGTCATTTTACTTTCCTCATCTCTAGCTCTAAACTAGCAAATCTATTAAACTTGTCAATATGGATTTGGCTACTCCTCTTGAACAAATTTTTACCAAGCTTCAGCCGCGGCAAAAAAGCGCACTTAAGCATTTAGGGTTAAAAACCGCGGAAGATTTGTTGCGCCATTTCCCCTACCGCTACGAAAATCCGGCGGATCTTGTGCGTATTAGCGAAGTTATTACGGGAGAAAAAGTCCGCATCTGGGGGCGGGTCCAAAAAATAGACTTTGAGAAAACTTGGAAGAAAAAAATGAATATCGCCTACGCGACGGCGGAGGACGCGACCGGACGGATAAAAATGGTCTGGTTCCGCCAGCCTTACATTGCGCGGATGCTACCGGTCGGCTCATGCGCGATTTTTTCAGGAACAGTAGCGGTGCGTAAAGATGAATACTATATAGCCAATCCTCTTTATGATATTGTCCCTTGCAGTGTCGTCCCGTCTTTCTCAAAAGAAGATTCTTCGCGGCTCCAACCTCTCTACTCATCAAGCGCGGGAATCTCCTCTCTATGGATTTCCAAAGCGGTCGCCAAAATCCTCGCGCTCATAAAAGCGGATGAGTTTTTGCCGGCCGAAATAATAGAAAAATATCATCTGCCGCCGCTCTCGTCGGCACTCCGCTGGGCGCATATCCCGAAAACAGAAGAACACGCGAACGCAGCGAAAAAACGTTTTGCGTTTGAAGGAGTATTTTTGATACAGCTTATGCGCGCTTCTCAAAAAGAAGAGATTAAAAAAAAATCCGGCATAAAACTTTCAAATATTGAAGAGCACTGCGCCGAATTTCTCAAACTTCTTCCTTTCGAACTGACCGGCGGTCAAAAAAGAGCGATTGAAGAGATTGTTTCCGATTTGAAATCCGGACATCCAATGAACCGACTTTTGGAAGGAGACGTGGGCTCTGGCAAAACCGCGGTAGCCGCATGCGCCGCATTTATTGTAGCCAAAAACGGCCTGCAGGCGGCGTATATGGCACCGACAGAAATTCTGGCGTGCCAGCATTTTGAAACTTTTTCAAAAGTATTGGGAAAAGCAAATATTAAAATTGGGCTTCTTACTTCGGGTTTTTCGGAAAAATTTCCATCCAAAATAGCCAAAGAAAAATCCACTCATGTCTCAAAAACGCAGCTTCTCAAATGGGTCCGCGAAGGAGAGTTCCCTATTTTAATCGGCACCCATTCTTTGATAGAGAAAAAAGTGGAATTTAAAAACTTGGCCTTGGCAATGGTCGACGAACAGCACCGCTTCGGCGTCGCGCAGCGCGGGAAGCTTTCCGACAAAGGCGGCACCACTCATAAAGAAATAGGCGCGCCAATGCCGCATTTTCTTTCCATGACGGCAACACCAATCCCGCGCACACTGGCACTTACCATATACGCGGACCTTGATCTTTCAGTTATCAGTGAAATGCCATTGGGCAGGGTGCCAATTGAGACAAAAATTGTACCTCCGAAAGACAGAAATTTGGCATATGAATTCATCAGAACTAGGCTCGTGGCAGGAGAACAAGCATTTGTAATATGCCCAAGAATTGAGCCCAGCGAACCGTCTCCCGATGGATTTTCACAGGCTGATATGAAATCAGTAAAAGAGGAACATAAAAAATTGAAAGAAAAAATCTTTCCGGAGTTTGAGATTGCCTTGATGCACGGCAAGCTTACTCCCAAAGAAAAAGATGAAACAATGAAAAACTTTCGTGAAAACAAAGCACAGGTTCTGGTTTCCACTTCCGTAGTCGAAGTCGGGGTAGACGTACCCAATGCGACAATCATGATGATAGAGGGAGCGGAGAGATTTGGACTCGCGCAACTTCATCAGTTCCGCGGCAGAGTTGGTAGGAGTGATAAAAAATCATATTGCTTCGTTTTGCCGTCTTCTTATTCCGCTGATATTTTCAGAAGACTCAAAGCTCTTACGGAGGCTAAAACCGGCTTTGAACTGGCCGAGTACGATTTGGAATTTCGTGGAGCCGGAGAGCTTTCCGGCCGCAAACAATCCGGCCTCTCCGACATCGGCATGGAAGCGCTGAAAAATCTCAAAATGGTCGAAGCAGCCCGTGCCGAAGCCAAGACGATTATCGAATCAAAAACCTTGCCTCAATATCCATTGCTTGAAGAAAAAATAAAACAGCTCCAATCGGAGCCGTTACATTTTGAATGAATCTGATACTAGCAAATCATTCGAATCCAAATATTGATATCATCAGCCACCTCTTTCCAATTATGCCCAGCGAGAACGCTATAATGCGTGCGCCCTGGAAATTTACGGTAATTTATTACGTTGCTACGGTTGTGTAACCGGTACTTTTCACAATTTTTGTAATTCAAGCTAGACGGAATAATATGATCCTTCGAGCCGGCCACAAAAAGCAACGGCGCACACTTAGCTTCAAAATCTATTTTGGCAATTTTAGTCAAAGCGCCTCGGGCAATACGCAAGCTTTCGGGAACAACATGTTTATAATATACTGCCATCTGCTCTTCGAGAGGCATCCCATTCACAAAAGCATATTGGAATGCACTAAACGGCATTAGATACGGATTCTGCGTGAAAGGATTGATGGTTGGAAAATTACTTCTTACAAATGGCCAACTTAGAGAAAATAGACCCCTCGGCGGAGCCGAATCAATGGCAACACCACAAGACCCAAGCCCTTTCTGCAGCAAAAGCTGGACTATCAACCCACCCATCGAATGTCCGATCAAAATTGGAGGTTCAGAAAGCGAACGAGCAAAAAAGTCAAAATGTTCAACGAGATCCTCAAAAGTCCGCTCTGATAGAATCTTATCCGGATGACGATTTCTCAACTCAGCAACCGTCCTGCCATTCTGGCCAGGCCAACCGGGAGCAAAACATTTGTATCCTTTGTCTTCAAAATATTTTACCCATTCTTCCCAGCACAAATTAGTCACAAATAATCCATGAATGAACATAATGGTTCTGGATTTTTGCATAAAACGCCTCCTAGTAATTTTCGAATCTAATTTCTAGTTTATCAAATATATTAAGAAATGTCAATAGCGCTTTTATTTTGAATAAATTTTTAGTAAAATAAAAGTATGCAAAAAACTATTATTTTTATCCATGGGGCGTGGGTTACGCCTAAATGTTGGGATAGATTCGCGTCTTTTTTTATAGAAAAAGGTTACCGTGTAATCGCGCCTTCCTGGCCGTTTAAAGAAAAAACCGTCGAGGAGCAACAAAAAAATCCAGACCCGGGGCTTGCTCATTTGGGTATCAAAGAAATCGTGGATTATTACGCCGAGATAATTAAAAAAGAAACCGGCTCGCCGATTTTAATTGGACACTCTTTTGGAGGACTTTTTGTTCAGATGCTGCTCGACCGTGGTCTGGGTAGCGCGGGCATTGCCATTGATCCCGCTCCCCCAAAAGGAGTTTTTTCCTTATATCCTTCAGCAATCTGGGGGCTGCGCTTTACTTTGCTAACGCCATTTGGATGGCGGCGGGCGCTACATTGGCCATTTAGGCATTTCCGCTACGCTTTCGTCCATACACTTTCTCCCCAAGAGCAGCTAAAGGCCTATAAAAATTATGTAGTACCGGAAAGCGGAAGAATTTTCTGGCAAGCGGCGCTCTCTCCTTTAACCAATACATTGCACGTTAATTTCAAAAATAATACCCGGTCGCCGCTTTTAATTATTGCAGGCGGGTTAGATCACGTTGTCCCCGCCGCCGTAAACCGCAGCAATTATAAAAAATATCTCGGCTCCAAATCGCGCACCGATTTTAAAGAGTTTCCAGGCCGCGTCCACTGGATTATCGCTGAGCCCGGCTGGCAAGAAATCGCGGAATATATATCAAATTGGATTTCATCCCAAAAATAAAAGCCCTTTTGCGAGAGCCTTTGTATTTTGAATGATTTGACTTTTTTGTCAGCAAACGCTAACTTTTTGATAGATTCTTCAGTTGGAGAGTAAATGATGAATAGGGACAATGGCTATTGTGAGGTATTGGTAAATAAATTTACCGAGGAATGCGCAAAACAGTTCAGAGAAGAGTTTCTCTTTGAAGCCGAAAAAAGCAGGGAAAAGCCCGTCATAACATTGATTGATACTTACGGCGGGGCTATTGACGGTTTGGCAACCATGGTGGAAACCATGGAAAGCGTACCAAACCAGGTTATAACTGTGTGCGTTGGCAAAGTAATAAGCGCCGGCGCGATTCTTTTGAGCTTCGGGGATAAAAGATTTTGCGGTCCGCATAGCAGAATAATGATTCATGAGTGCCTATATGGGCCACCGACCGCAAACATTCACGAAGTTGTAGAGCTTTCAAAAGAAGCCTTACGAATGAATGAATACTGGCTTGGAAAATTGGCAGAAAACTGTAAGATAAAAGGCGGATATCTTGGACTAAAGCGATTGCTCAAAAATAGCAATGATGATAGAACTATTCACTTGAACGCAGCCGAGGCTCTGAAATTTGGCATAGTTGACTACATCGGAATCCCCAAAATTACTTCTGAGACCACATACGCCATAAACGTTGTGACAAAAAATTCTAAAAAGCCCCAATAGGTGGCTTTTTTATTTCCTATGTTTCGGTGTAACCCAGTATCTCACCACGACCGTGTTCAGATACTTATGATTAACATATTTTTCAATGTTCTTATGCCAAATCGAAGTGTCGAAGCAGTTCTGCCTCATTTGTTACGCTTTCTAATATTCCGTAACGAACATGGCGCCTAATATCAAATATTTCGATGATAAAATCAGTTTCGTCTTTGCATTCGTATGGAAAAATAAAAACGCTTTTTTGTAATTCGTAAAATCCGAGTTCGCGCAATTTACTTCTTAAAGCATCCCTCGCTTGGCGATTTTTCTCCGGGACATCAAACATAACAACACGCCATTTTTTGTCCCATCTTGCAGGTGTTTTGATTTTTAAATCGTCGATACTAAACTGCATGGCCCTTAGCTTCCCTTTTTCTGTCAGGACTACACGCGTCTCCTCGCCAGAAATATCTATCATATCAACCAATCTGTCTCTATAAAATTCTGTGATAAGTTGCCTCAAATATTCTCTGTTAATTTTGCGAAATTCTTTAGGAATAGATGCAAAAAACTTTGAAATTCCTCGTTTAGAACCAGTAGCTCCTACGGCAATTCCTCCTAGCAATAAAAGCAATAATTTTTTCTTCCATGGACTATAAATACGTTTTCTTTTATAACGCATTTTTCTAATTTTTAGCATAACGCCATCATTGCATAAATAATAAATATCTGCAAGCATTTCACCACGACCGTGGTCAGATGCTTGTTTATAGCAAAAACAAAAAAACGGCTCCTAGCGGAACCGTTGCATTTTGAGTGAAAAATCTTTTATGCTGATTGCGATGCGCAACACGGACAACCTACAACTAAAAGCAATTTTTTATAGATGCCGTGCTTAGAACAAGAAGCGTGCGTTGCTTTTTCTAAATCCGCTTTTTCGTAAGCAAAATCAAGCTTAAAGCTGCTTTCGCCATTGCCACAATCTCTTTCTGAGCTGATTTTCACTATCATTAATAAATCCTTTTTCTAGGCTTAAGTTAGCAAATAAAAGTTTTCAAGTCAATCTCTATTTCCTATGTTTTGGCGTTATCCAAACCCGCCTTCACGGCGGGCCCACAGCGTGCTCGCTGGCTTCTGGATTTTTATTTTCTGTGTTTGGGAGTTATCCAAAAGCCCATATATTTGCCTAGCATAAGGCGAGTTTGGGCTTCGATGGCCGGAATTGAGCCGAAGAACGTGATGGTAAAAGGAACAAGAAGCCATTGAAGCGCCATATAAGTGTGGCGTCTTTTGCCATAGCGCTCCGGCCGTGGAGGCAAAAGTTTCATTGAAATTATTGCCGAGGTCACAAGCCCAATCATAGAAAAAGTCATAATGGTGCGGGTAATATTTGGTAAATTATATGCCAGAACCAAATTATTGAATTCTCTTCCGCCTAAAAAAACAGGAAGCCAGCCCAACGCGAAAATCATTATCGCATTGGTGGACCAAGACCAATAACCTTCTATCATATTGAAAATATAATATGCTTTTTTGCGGAATGGGATTTTTTTGTTTTTCAAAAATCCGAAAACGACGTATGGAAAATTTTCCACGCCCCAAGCCCAGCGTCTCTGCTGTTTGTAAACATTTTTTACAGTTCCCCAAAATGTCGGGGCAAGGTTCGCATCCATTGAAACAGGAAAGGACAGCGGCAATGACTCATATTCGCCGTCGTAATATAGAAGCGCATTCCAAAATATCCTTGAATCCTCCGAAACGATATTTGTCTGCCAAAAATCAAGGCCTACCAAAGTTTTAAAGCTCATTGAATGCGAAGAAAAAGTTGTGAGACGCTCCGGCCGCTCCTGCTGCATCATCTGCCAAAAAGTGCCTGACGATGCGACAACGCGCGAGAGGGCCGGCGCATCCCAAATATTATTGTTGTAAATCGGCACGGGCTGAAAAGAAGACTGCACAGGGTTCTTCGCGGTAAGAAAATGCCACGCCAATATCTCGAAATATTGTTTTGGAATTTGTGTATCTATGTCAAAAGAAGAAACAACAATATCCTCATATGGAATCTTCATTGTGTCTATAAAAACTTTTTTTGCCGTGCGCGCCGCCCAGGATTCGTTACTGCCTTTCCCGGGGATCTCGCCTGAAATGCCCTTTGGATGCATAACTGCCAAAAAATTTGGGAATTTGTTTTTATATTTTTCCTCGAGCGCGAGCGCCACTTCTTTCCCGTGCGCGCCGAATCTTTCTTCATAGGCAAGCACGACTATCATCTTTTCTTTGGGCCACTCGCTGTTGGCTATCGCTTCCAATGAATGTCCGACTACTGTCTCGGATTCTTTGGACATAGGCAAAATAACAAGCTGCCAAAGATGACTCCAATTGAGGCGATTTAACCTCTCTAACCAATCTGTATGCAGATTTTCCTGCATCCTTTTCCAATTGGCTCTTAAATGAAAAGATAAAAAAACAGTTTTTACCAGCCAATAAATATCAAAAATTATTATAAAAAAAGCCGCGCCCACAGGATAAAAATAAGAGCCGAATACTACTCCGCAGAGCGTCGCCCACGCCAAAAAACCCGGAAAAATTTCCAGTGCCCGATAAATGAATCTATCCCGGCCCTCAAGCTCCGGCGAGAACCCTATCTTTAGATAATTTTTCTTTTCCATTCAACACTGATATTAGAACATCTTTTTTGCAAAAATAAAACCCCAACTCCGCCATCCGCCAACTGGCGGAGGCGGATGCGGGGTTAATTTAAAATAACTAAAGGCAATTCAATGTCTCCGTTTTTAATTCCTTCCGGAAGCCCGATCGGTTCGCGGCACAATATTTTGTCCTCACGAACAACTTCCAAGATAGAAACCTCTGACAATTTCAGCTGAGCCCTGATCATTGCATCGCATTTAAATCGGTATTCCATCAACTCTATCAAGCACACCGGGTCGTTGCGGTCTATCGCATATGTCATGTCGATGCGATCATAGCCCGACCTTATTATACCGTTCCATCCGACAGCACCTTCGGCTTGTTCGTGCCTGATTAATTTTTCCAAATGAGGATATAACAAATCCAAATGGAACTCCCAACCCTGGACCACCATATTGGGCCACGCCTTATGGTCTTCAAAAGGCGATGTTAAAGTTACATTGCTTCCGGGAAATATTCCGTATAATGTTATGCGCTGTATGTCCGTATTTCCAAAAAAATTCCGAATAGTCTCTCCCCTGCTGTTTCTCCATTTTTCAAGTAGCCTGTCAAGGTCTTCTTTAGTATACATAAAATTTATTTTCCAAATTCTAATACAATGATATCAGAAACGTGCTAAAATAGCAAAAGAATCACAGGTTTTTATGGTAAAAATACCGGCTCAGGGCATATATGTTGTGCTGATAGATATCGCCAAACAAAATACTTTGATGGGAACCGTGAAATTCCTTCAAAACAGATTGCTTTTGACGATTGCCGAAGTTTTGAAATTTTTTAATGTAACATTAGATCCGGGCGTCAAAATTTGGATAAAGCGCAACAATCAGGACACCTGCAGAGACAAAGATTACGAACAATCCGCTTCGCTCCCCTGGGAACATTTTAATAATTGTGTGATAGCTCTTTCATATTACCGCCCGGAGGCGGCTATATTCCAAACTCCCCACCAAAGTTTGTCGGAGAAAAAATTTGAAGATGACAAAAAAGCACAGGAGGCGCTTTGGCAGGAGAAAAGGCGGAAAAAAGAGAAGCGTGGCGGCAAAGCACCGTTATATATTGCATTAAAAAATAAAGTACTTCAAGCCATAAAAAAGAGAAAAACTAAGGCACGCATAGAGGCAGAGCTAGCGAAAAAAGAAAAAACAGAAAAACAAACAGAATAAAAATAAACCCCGCATTCGCCAACTGGCGAAGCGGGGTTATTGTTTTAATTTAGTAAATTGGCTTAATATCAAATCCGCCGTTATCATCGACAAAACAAATGGCTCGTCTGCCGTTTATAACAGTTTCCAGGCCAACGCTTCTGCCCCACAGCTGTCTTATATATCCTATTGTTTTCTCTGCATACTCCAGCTGAAGATCTTTGCCGTTGTGATAATGCTTCAAAAGTAATGCCCTGTTATTTCGATAGTTTGAATCCTCCACTTTGATAACAGGGACGCCGCTCATACCAACGCTAGCTATTAGCTGATCACGCATAGCCTGCCAATTGTCGTCATCGGGCACTTTCGTCACAACTAAGACCCTTTGCCCGTCTTGCTCTTTTTCTGCATATTCAAACAATTTAAGTTCCCTCATAAGGTCCATGGTAAGATATTGTCTTATGAAAGATTGGTCGCGGTCGGCTTCTCTTACCTCAAACAATTTATTTGAGCCGGTTTTTTTTGAACCGTCAGCGTTTTCGAAGTTCCGCTTGCCGAATTTTTCAAGATCTCCTTTAGAAGGCTCGTCCCAGCGCTTTGCAATATTTTCCCAGAGCTTGATTCCCAGATGGTAGGGATTCAACTGTCCCGGATGCGGACTTAAAACTTGCGCGTGGTTTTTTGCAAATTCCCAGGCCAAACCGAAGTCCAAATTCAGAGAATCCATGATCTTTTTATGCCAATAGCTCGCCCAACCTTCGTTCATTATCTTGGTTTCAATCTGGGGGATAAAATATTGGGCCTCGTCATGAACTATCGTAAGCAAGTCCTTTTCCCATTCCGAAAGGCGGGCATTATCTCTGATAAAAAGCAGGATGTCTTCTTCCGGAGCCAAAGGATTTTTTTCCATTGCCTCCTTAAATCCTTCATCGTCAAACTTTTCGCGCTTATGGACGCTTCCGAACGGATCGGCAACTTGGCGGAATTGGTCCCGCACCATCTCAATCTGTTCATCGTGCGTTAATTTCTTTCTCGCAAGATTCCTTCTTTGCTGCAGAGATAACGCGTGCGCCGCATCAAGCACGGCTTCGACTTTTTCCAAGCCTATGAAAGGGTGCTCAATGTATCCTCTCACTCGCTTGGCGTGAGACATGAAATCTTCAATTACATAATTTGCGTCCGTCGATTTAAACGTGAAATTATTTTTAAAGAAATCATTGTGCCCGTAAACATGCGCCATCGTAAGCAGCTGGAGGCACAACGAATTTCCCTTCATTAGATAAGCGATCGCCGGATTTGAATTGATGACCATCTCGTAAGGCAGGCCTGTCACGCCATAATCGTAAAGCGTTTTTGTTTTTTCAAATGCTTTGCCGTATGACCAATGCGGATAATGCGAGGGTATGCCCGAATAGGCCATATAGCTGATCATCTGCTCATGGTCGCAAATCTCGAATTCCTGTTCATACGGATCAAGTCCGAATCCAACCGCCTTCTCAAATATCTTATCGTGCCAATTTTTCAGATCTTCAGTGGTCCAGTTCATTTTCGTTCTCCTTCCGACTTGTCTTTTGCGAAAAATTCCGCAAACCGCGGGTACACTTCGTCTTTATTGCGGATTAGTACTGTCTGAAAATTCGGTTCTTTTATAGAATCCTTGAATAATTGCAACATACTGCTGCCGTAATATCCCGCGCCTAGCGGCTTAATTTCTCCGTAGCCGAAAAGGCTGGTGGCCTTGCACAACTCGCGCGCAGTCTTCACGGCTTTATCGTTATCCTCCTCAAAATTATCGCCGTCCGAGCAATGGAAAGCATAAGCGTTCCACAAAGATGGGTCGTAGCGCTCCTTAATGATTTCGAGAGCTTTTTCATACCCAGAAGAGATAAACGTTCCACCGGACTCTCCTTTGGTGAAAAATTCTTCTTCGGTAACCTCTTGGGCATTGGTCGTATGTGCGACAAAGACTATCTCAATATTTTGATACCTAATCTGTACGAATCTGACAAGGAAAAAGAAGAAACTCTTCGCGAGATATTTTTTCTCGGTATCCATCGACCCGGAAGTATCCATAATGCAAACAACAACTGCGTTCGAATGCTTTTTGGGCTCGATCTTTGACTTTGCATATCTTCTGTTTTCCGGCCTAATCGCGATCCAATTGTCTTTTTTTTTGACTTTGAGTTTTTTTCTCAAGTCGAGTAATTGTTGTTCGTGGTCCTTCAGCTTTTCAGCCAATTGCTCTGCTTCGTCTATGTTTCCGGCGGCTCTCAATACTTCGATCCTATTGCGAATTTCATCCAGCATCCGCTGATTTCCTTGTTCGGCGCGGATATGCTCTCTCTGGGTTGCCAGAGCCAATAAATTCTTTCGCGTCCCCTTATGCCTGAGTCCTTTTTTTCTGACCTTTGTTTGGACCTCAATATTTCTAAGGTCTCTCTGCTTAAGTTCCGGGAGATTCAAATCCTCAAACATCATATCGATTAGCTCTCCCAGCGTGATATCGTGCTCGTAATAATCAACGCCCGGCCGGTCTCCTGCTTGCTGTTTTCCCTTTTTGCCATCTTCGCTCTGGCCGATGATGTCGCCCGGCTTCTGACCGCCGTCTCCCTGACCGGTGCCTGTGTTATCGCCGTGAACAAAACGATATTCTTTAATGCCTCTGATTGGCACCTTGATAATTTTATCACGGTCTTTTCCAACGATAGATTCATCCGAAAGGATGTCGCCGATATTATCTTTAATCGCCTTCCTGACTTTTTGGCCGTGCCTTAGCCTGTCGCCGGAACTTCTATCACTGTGATTTTTGTCGGTGGTATCCCTAAAAATTGCCATTGAAAATCTCCTTTTTTTCAAACATCTACCTGATTCAATTCGTAACATAAAAAAAACCCCGAGGCAAGCTCGGGGCAGTATTGATATATCGAAATCTGCTAATCTTTCCACAAATTGTTGGCCGCGTATTTCAGCACAACGTCCACGCAGCTTGGGCAATATCCTGACCCCAATAGCGTTTTGACCATCGTGTCATACTTTTCTGTCTGCTCACCGTCTCTCATTTTCGCTTTGGTGATGACTCGGGTAAGGTCACGAACCGAAGTCATAAGCTTTTTCTCGATGGCTTCTTTCAGAGGATCATAGCTCCTGAAGTCTATCTTCTGGCCTCGACGGTTAGCCGCCCAAAGATAAGAGATGACTTCCTGACGAAAACCGTCAGCCGCAGAACCGATAATAGCAATCTGCTCTTCGATAGATTTCAAAAACTTTTCATCGGGAGCCAATTCCTCTTTGGTGTTGCGGTCTTTAACCTTGGACTTATTCACAAAGGCTTCGGCATGGTCCAGATAATTCTGGAATAATCCTTCTGCCTGTTCTTGGTACGAAAATACGAAAGCCCTTGTAATCTCTTTTTCCAAGAGATCCAGATATTCTTTATGCAGGGTATCCTGCAGAAATTCTAAATACTGCTTCCGGGTATCGTCAGATAGGTCCGCCTCTTTGACCATATTAATCATGGCCTCGCGGACGCTGATAGGATTTATACAACGCCCCTTGGCATTGTCGGATAGCGCGTTGTCGATTGCCTTCATGATGAACCTTGTTGAGATTCCGCTCATGCCTTCGCGCTTCGTGGCCTCCTTCAATTCCACTATATCAACCTTTTTCGTTTTTCCTTTTTCGATGACTTCCTCGCCGTTGTAAATTTTGAGCTTGGTCATTAGGTCGCATTTACCGGACATTTCAAGCCGCGAGAGAATTGCGAATGTCGAAGCAATTTCCAAAGTATGTGGCGCGATATGCGCTGTAAAATCTGAATGCTGGATGATCTTCTTATAGATCTTAACCTCTTCAGAAAGCCGAAGATTGTAAGGCACATTAACCTTTACGATGCGATCCAAAATCGCTTCGTTGGTGTGGTCGGCCTTGAATTTCAGCCATTCTGCTTCGTTCGAGTGTGCCACGATAGCCGTATCAACGTAAACAATACCGTGCCGGCCTGGCGCTGGAATCGATTTTTCCTGCGTCGCCGTAATCATGGCGTGGAGATACTCGATCTCGTTCTTGAACACTTCGATGAATTCCACTACTCCACGGTTGCCGACATTCAGCGCGCCGTTCAACTCAAGTACTCTCGGGTCGCCTTCGGAGAACATATCCAACTTGGAAATATCTTCCGAGCCGATCAGAACAGAGGTGTCCTGATTATTCGGATCGACCGGAGGAACAACTCCGATGCCAACTCTGGAGCGCTTTGAGAATTCAACCATTTCAACTGGAAAATTCTCATATTCCAAGTTGAGCTCTTCCTTAAGACGAAATCTGCATACCGGGCAAAGATCGCCCTCAATCTTTACTCCCAGGTCTTTTTCAAATTGCTTCCGCAGATGACGCGGAATCAAATGCAAAGGCTCCTCGAACATCGGGCAGCCTCCCAAAACATAAATGGGGTCGCTGTCTTCAAGGCCTCTGTGGAGTCTTTCAGCCAAAGACGATTTCCCTGAGCCAACCGGACCCATCAGATAGAGCACTTGGCGGGACTCTTCGCCCTTCAACGCCGCCGCATCAAAATAACGGACAATCTGAGAAACGGTCTTTTCGATACCGAAGAACTCTTCGGCAAAGAAATCGTAAACGTTCATGTTGTCATCAGACTTATAAAGTTTCAGCGTGTGCGAATCGGCACCTTCAGTGATATGCCGAAAGCCGGGCTTCATAATATTATTGAACATGCGTGCATGTGCGAGCTTGGTAATGGAAGGGTCGCTTTTAACAACTTCGAGGTAATCGATGAATGTCTTGCCCTTTCCCCACTTTGTCACAGGTCTGTCAGCCCGATCCTTTTTAATCAGATCGTCCCATACCTTCTTATTCAAATTTTCAGCCATTTCTATAGCCTCCTTTTTTCAAATAGCTAACGATATTAAAACCTATATTAGGTGTAGCAAATGGCAAAAAACTTGTCAATGGGGGGTAGAAAATGATATAAATTTAAAATCGGCCCGTAGCTCAACGGTGGAGCACACAGCTTATACCTGTGGGGTTGTAGGTTCGAGTCCTACCGGGCCGACAAATTAAAAATTACGACGCCACCCCGAAAGTTTTTACGAACGCGGCAAATTCATCGCGTTCGACGGTTTCTTCCGTTATAAGTTTTTGTGCTAAAGCATCCAGAGCTTTTCTGTGTTTTGTAAGAACTTCTTTGGCTGTTTTAAAAGCATTTTTCATAAAATTGGAAACTTCGGAATCTATAAGCGAGGCAAGAGACTCCGAAAAATCTTTGGACGAACCGAAATCGCGTCCTAGGAAAACATTCTCCTCGTGCCCGGAAAACGCCATCGGTCCGAACTTTTCCGACATACCGTATTTTGTAACCAATGCCCGCGCTAGATCGGTAGCTTTTTTTAAATCGTCCGACGCACCGGTTGTTAGCTCATTAAAAACAACTTCTTCCGAAGCATATCCTCCCAGCGAGACCGCGAGCTCAGATATAAAATGAGTTTTTGTATAAAAATGCCTGTCTTCCAAAGGAAGCTTCATGGTAAACCCGGCCGCGCGTCCCCGCGAAATTATTGAAATTTTATGTACCGGGTCGGTTTCCGGCATCGCCGCCGCAACCAAAGCGTGCCCGGCTTCATGATACGCGGCAATTTTCTTTTCCATATCCGAAAGAATATGGCTTTTTCTTTCCGGTCCAAGCATAACTTTTTCAATTGAATTAATAATATCCAATTGAGTTACTTCTTTCCTCGCATTGCGCGCGGCCAAGATTGCCGCTTCGTTGACCAAGTTTGCGAGATCAGCTCCCGAGAACCCCGGAGTACGCTCGGCGATTCTTCTGAAATCAACATCGCCGGCCAAAGGCTTTTTTAAAGAATGAATCTTTAAAATCGCTTCGCGGTCGTTGATATCGGGCAAATCTATGACTACGCGTCTGTCAAATCTTCCAGGACGCAAAAGCGCAGGGTCCAAAACATCGGGCCGGTTAGTAGCCGCCATGACTATGACCGATTCATTGGTCTCAAATCCATCGAGTTCCACTAAAATCTGGTTTAATGTTTGTTCTCTTTCATCGTGCCCTCCGCCCATTCCCGCTCCGCGGTGCCGCCCAACGGCGTCTATCTCATCAATAAATATAATTGCAGGCGCGGCTTTTTTGGCCATTTTAAAAAGATCGCGGACGCGCGACGCGCCGACTCCGACAAACATCTCAACAAATTCCGACGCGGACATATGAAAAAACGGCACTCCGGCCTCTCCCGCAACAGCTTTCGCTATTAAAGTTTTTCCCGTACCGGGCGCTCCCATCAGCAATACTCCTTTCGGAATCTTCGCACCGATATCCAAAAATTTCTTCGGGCTTTTTAGAAAATCAACAATTTCTATAAGCTCTTCTTTAGCTTCTTTGGCTCCGGCGACATCCTTGAACATCACTCTTTCTTTTTTATTGTCAGGATAAATTACCCGGGCACGCGACTGGCCAAATGTGAAAGCCTGAATATTCGCCCGCTGGACTTGCCTGGCGGTCAGCCAGAAAAATGCCCCAATCAAAAGCAGCGGCAATAAAAACGGCAAAAGCATTCCCAACCAATACCAAACTCCCGAAGGATTTTGTATGTCTATGACAATTTTTGCGAGCTTTTCCTCCGCCACTCCATAATTTTTGAATGTTTCCGAAAGCGCAGCTTCGTTCTCTTTTTTGGACATAAATTCCCCGCCGTCTTTCATTGTAATATCCAGGTCGGAATCCATTACTGTAATCTTGGCAACCTCGCCGGCGTTTATCTTGCCGACAAGTTCCGAAATAGAAATGGTTTTTACTTCCTTAAAGCTGCCCGAGAGCGCCGTATACAAAAATGCCAATGCTAAAAGTATCAGCAAAGCGCCAAACGCGTTTTTTGAAAGTATCTTCATAAGTAAGTTTAATTATATTACACAGTGCGGCTTTCTCCAAATGCCGTGTCTTGAATTGGGCTCCAGATTTTTTCTCCAAGCCCGACTTCGAAAAGTTGCGGCATTTTATCCCAAGAGATAGCCGTTGCTTCAATATCTTTCGGATTAACGCCGCCATTCTGAATAGTATTCGTCGCTCGGTCATAATACCACTCCGGCACTTCCTTTAGCCTGGCTGTTCTCGAAAGTTCCTGTGCGCTCATCTCGACTTCCCTGTTTCTGGCCGTCAACTCTTCAATTCTTAAAACAACCGCCATTGCACGAAGGTCAATGTGCTTGGCTTGGCGGGTTAAAACATTCACATGTCCCGAGGAGAGGCGCTGGGCCACAACGTCAAACTTCCCTCCGCCTTGCGACCTTAAATATCCGGCCATGCTGGTGTTGTCTGAATCTATGAAAACAACTTTCAATTTTTTGCCGCGCTGTCTCGCTTCCATCGTGTGCACCGTTCCATCGTCATTTTTTTTCTTAAACTCCGCGGGCAATTCCTCTGTGCGCTTGAGCTCTTCGTTGTGGTGTGAAGCCAGTATCGGCATAATAATATCCACGACCCGCTGCGGATTCTTCGATAAATTTTTATTTAAAGTATAAATAATCGCGGAAAGACCGAATGTTCGATCAATCGGATCTTCTGAAATAGTTCCTTTGCCGAACACGTCATCGCGACGCGCGTATTCCAAAAGCTTTGCTAAAGAAGCATTTTCAGCAATGTCCAAATATTCCGCAACCATCAGCGAAGCAGTAGTTTTGCCGCGATAATCATGGTGGTCAAACTTTCCTCCGCCTATATCCATCAGAATATATCCTTCTTTCTCCAGGTCTTCCGAAGTCTTTCCTTCTGGCATCATCTGCCAAATTTCTACGCCCGCATCTTCAATGCCCGGGAACGCTTCTTTGCCGAATCGTTTCAAAAGGAAAATAGCCGCAAGCGTATCCGGCTGCGGGCGTACCGGCAAAATAATGGCTTTAATGTTGGACATTTTATTATATCTAGTTTAACATATTCTTAAATAAAAGTCAAACTCCCCCGTACTAGGACGGGGGGAGTAGAAAGCATTGCGCTTTCTGATGTTTAACTATTCTTGTGTGGAAGCCGCAACGGGAGCGTCCGAAGGCTTGGGCTGGTTGGCCTTTTCGAGCTTCGAAATCAGCCGGTCGAGAGAAATGTAGAGATGCCGCATAGCCTTTGCGATTGCCATGCTCTTTTCGTCGCCCTTGATGCCCCAGCACCAAATTCTCTTTCCTTCATGGTTCTTCACAGAGAACGCATAATCGGAAAAAGAAACGTGCTTCACTTTCCATTCGCGAATTATCTGAACAGGCACTTCCTGGACGTTCCGATTTCCCCACAGCTTTTTGAAAAAGCTGTAATACTTGTCAGCCAGCGCATCCACACCCACATCCGCCTCTTCCTTCGTCCCTTTAAGAAAGCCCCTCGCCTTCTCGGCGGTCTCTTGAACTTCGCGGTAAAATTCGCGAAAGTTAATTACCGCCAATGCCGTCTCATCCACCTCTTCCCCAACGCGGAGCCCTTTGGTAGCATCGATTTTGGCTCGGAGTTCCTTGATCTCCTCCGTGTCAGCCAATACGCCCTTTTGGCGATTGGCTTCGATCATCTGCCTCAGAGCCGCTTCCGCTGCCCGAACGTTTTGTTTCGCCCGAAGCATAGTTTCCGCGCGCGCCATTTCGCTTGAGATGAAGTCTGCGGAAGTTGCGTTGTCCTTCAACAACTCATCCACATTCAGGTTGGCAAGCGCAACCGCATCGCCAAGCTTATTCACCTTCAAAGAGCCGAGGAGGACGTCCACATCCGATGCATCCAGCTCCTGCGGCCGCTTTGCCGCTTCGTTCTCTATCATAACCCGTTGCAAACCCTCTAAATTCTTGATGGCTTTCGCCATAAAAACTCCTTTCGGCCTATGGCCGGTTTGTTAAAAAAACACCTAGCACGCCTAGCACCCTAATTCAACGAATCTAGTACCATTATACTCTCTTCATATAAAAAGTCAAGGGGGGTCCGATTAATGTCGCGACCCCCCTTTTTTTTGTTTTTGGCCTTAAAACGCAAATTCTAACGTTTGGCCGTTTTTTGCCGAGAAGAAGGAGATATTTTTTGAAAGGCGATGGGTCCTTTCCTTCAAACCTTCGTGCGACGACGGCTCTCCATGAACCGTCACCACTTTCTTTGGATTTATTTGCGCGATCCACTTCGCCATCTTATCTCCGCCACTGTGGCCTGAGAGCTTCACTTGGATTACATCAGCGAGGATTTTCTTGGTTACTGTTTTCTCTTCTCCAAATTTATCTTGGTGCACAAAGCTTATCTGGTCTCCTCGTTGCAATTGCACCATCTTTCTTCCCTGAGTTCCGCTGGCTTGATAGCCCGGCACCACGCTCGCGTTGCGCCGGTCTTCTATCAATTCTTCCGTGTAAAATACCGATGGTCCGCCTTCCAACATGCCGGAGGTACTTACAATCACAACCGGCCCTTTCTGCTGGATTAACTCTTCGCGAACAAGCATATCTCCCTTTGGAGAACCTCCGTTCACAAAAGAAAGCGAGGGAAAATCTTTCAATGAGAACGGCTTGTCCTCACCACACCACGGTTTTGTATTTTGATACATAGATAAAAAATCTCTACCCATACCGTCAATATATGTAGCAAGCCCTGCTTTGGCAACAGGGAAAGCTACGTTCCCCATTGTTGACCCGAAATGAGGCATCACTACTTTTCCCCCCCTCTTAAACACCGTTTTCGCAATCTTAATCAACTTGCTTTCTTCTTTATGCCGATCCGGAATCTCCCGGTCGCCATAGGTGGATTCGACCACCATTATGTCCGGCTCAAGGAAATCACTTGGAACACTTGCACCTTTTACCAACGCCTGGTCGTCCAATGAGACGTCGCATGCGTGAATCACGCGTGTGCCGTCCGGGCATACCATCAATATCATTACCGCGCCGGGTTTATGGCCGGCGGAACGGAACGACATTTTGTAACCCGGGATTGGTTCGAACCAGTCCGTATTCTTAACAAACTCAACACGATTAGCAAGTCTCTCCACGTCTCGGTAGTCAAACACCACCTGTTCCGGGTTCAAACCACGCCGAGTGCGGTTTTTTGCCGTAACAGACATGATCTTAAGAGAGTCCCTTAACTGCAAGAGCATCCCTTCATATGTTGTTTGAGTCATCAGAATTTTCGACTCCGGATGTTCCCGGGCGAAAATCGGCACACCGCCGCAGTGATCCAAATGATCATGCGACAAAATAAAAAGCGGAATCTCTTCGCGCGCCATTGGCGGATAACTTATCCTCTTGTTATCCTGAATTGCGCCATAGTCAATGCACACGTCTTTTTCTATGTAATTTGAGCCTCCGATGCGGTCTCCTCCACCGTCTGCTCTAATCGTCCATTCTTTCATTTGCTTTCCTCCCTTTCATATTTGAATTTTTTTAGTTTATTTTTTGATTTCAAAGAGTTTTTTTGCTGTTTTAAGTATATCATAATCTATATCAAAAGTCAACCTACTACTTGACAGAGGTATGTTTTGGGTGTATAATGGGCTAAGATATAAGCCTAAAATTTGAAATAAATTAGGCTTAGTTCCTAGACAGAAGGAGGTATGTAGCCATGAAGAATGAAGTAGTTTTGCAGGGAAACTGCAAGTGGTTCAACAACGGTAAGGCCTACGGCATCATTGCTGCGGTAAACGAAAAAAGAGAAATGGAAGAATTTCATGTCCATTTCTCCAGCGTCTTGCCTAACTGGACCGGATTCAAATCCTTGAACGCGGGCGAGAAGGTAACGTTTGTGCCGGTTGCTTCAGGTTTTCGAAATAAACGGCGCGAAGCGAAAAACGTCGTACGTTCAGTCCAAATGCTGTTTTTATCGGACAACTTTCCGTCCTTTTCCGAACTGATGGATGTCGTAACCCTGAAGGTGGACGTGCTCGGCCGGGTTTATTTGCCGAAACGCGAAGAGATCGACCCGCGCGATTACGCTTCGGAAAACGTCCGGGCAATCTACGTCGGAAGCCCGGGGAGCATTTTCGAGAAAACGCTGATTGCCGTTGAATTACCGGAATCGCAAAAAGAAGGAATCGTTCTTCTCCCGGTGGACTTCAATGGCGGAATTCTGAAACGCGATGTGAACGAAGTAGTCGATTTTCCGCGCGGGGCGTTTGTGCTAGTCGTGAAAATCGACGGGAACTCGTGCACGGCGTCCGCGAAGAAAATCAGCGTCCGCACGCAGGATTCGCGAACTGTTACAGAAAAGAAAGACATGGGCGAGTGGGTAGTTGTCGAGATTCCGTTCTCCCAAAAGCTGGAAATCCCGGCTTACGCCGACGAGGACGATTTGACGACGAAAATCTGGAGTCAGATTCCGGAAGAGTTCCCGGGAAATCCGCAGGCGAATTTCACGAAGTTTTCACGTGCTATCGCTCACGCCATCGTCTCGTCAAAAAATCCCTCCGTTAACTAATAACTTTTCCGCAATGGAAAAGATAAAGGGGAAGCCAAGCTTGGCTTCCCCTTTCTTCGTTGTCTTTCTTGTTTGTTTTCGGAGATTTTTAATCAGGCTCGCTGTAGGCA
Source organism: bacterium (assembly GCA_030648495.1). Taxonomy (GTDB): domain Bacteria; phylum Patescibacteriota; class Minisyncoccia; order UBA11713; family 2-01-FULL-45-33; genus 2-01-FULL-45-33. The sequence goes on along the minus strand of JAUSHV010000031.1, from coordinate 3,979 downwards.
CGACGCCGGAACATTGAGCATGGTAACGGGTTTTCCCATTTTTGGCGTGAACAGCTTGTTCAGCCTCACGACAATCAGTCGCTCACCATGAACTCTTCCAATCGCGACGCCTTCGCCGCCGATTGGATATTCTTCGTGTGCGCCGTGCTTTATCTGCAACGGCGTGAGCACGATTCGCACCTTGTCGTCGAGCGCCAATGGCAGAATTTCTCCACCGCTCCCGGCGTGTCCGCCCGAAGACCAGCCAACGCCGCCAAGCGCTTTCATCGCCTCCTCAATCGTTCGGTTGGCGACTTTCTTCCTCTTCTTGGTGATACCGAGGAAGACGTCGCCTTGAGCGGACTTGGAATGGAAATGAAACCTTGAGTCCTGCTCCGAATTCTTATCGCATCCCATCCTACATGTGGTCATTCGGCCTTTAACTTCTCTTTCTGAAATCCCTCCATGCCCTTCCCGCGTTGCCGGGAAAAAGGCAAAATCGACAAATTGCTGATTCATTCCTGAGTTCATAGCTCCTCCTTCTTTCTTTGCTGAATTTTTCTAGCCGCTATCTTCCGCGCCTCGAAATGGTCTTTTCCGGCCTGTCATATCTTCCGGCTCCTTCCATATTGTTTCCATTCACTAGCTTGAGTGAAATTGCCCGCGGTGCCTGCCCTTTTTTTGCAGGCAAAGCGACAAAATAAACCGCAGTGCCGATAACCGGAGAAAAAACCGCGCGCACGACCTCTTTCCAGGTGAAAAAAACAGCGTGGGACTTTTCCCGGCAATTTTTAGAATCCTCGCACTCTGCGCTGTCATTATGCAAAAAACCTTTCCCGTAAGGCACCATTCGACTAAGATGCCGATCGTACCGGTCAAACGCAAAGCTCGTAACATGGGCTCTCCCTTTCGAAAGCTCGTCTTCTGCTACCCTGACCTTAGCCATGAAATTCTCCTTTTTGCTGTCAATTTTCCCTGGATTATAGTATATTTCCAGAGCCTGCCTCCATTATACTCTTTTTATAAAACTTGTCAAGTATGATTGGGTATGCTTATATAGGCTTTAATGCCTCAAAAGATAAGAGAAGTAAAATTTAAAGATAAAGATTTTCCGGCCGTACTGCGCGAGATTCACAACCCTCCAAACCAAATTTTTGTTTGGTCAAGGTCCGGCGCGCTCCCTCCGCCGGCTGGCGGACCAGAACGTTTCTTATCTATAGTAGGCACTAGGAGATGCTCCGCTTACGGAGAAGAAATTTTAAGAAAAATAATTGCCGGCCTCTCCCCTCACGGGTTTGGTACGGTTTCGGGAATGGCCATAGGCATTGATACGGTAGTCGCGAAGGCAAGTTTAGAAAATAAAGTTCCGACCGTCGCTGTTTTGGGTTCAGGGCTTTCTAAAGAAGCTTTTTATCCGAAAGTCAATTGGCGGCTGGCCGAAGAAATAGTGGAAGCCGGCGGGGCAGTTATTTCGGAATATGAGCCGGACTTTATGGCAACGCAATATAGTTTCCCACAGCGCAACAGAATAATTTCCGGTCTTTCGCCCGCGACATTGGTCGTGGAAGCTCCGGAAAAAAGCGGCGCTTTAATAACGGCCAAGTTCGCTCTCGACCAAAACCGCGATGTGCTCGCCGTCCCCGGATCTGTTTTTGGAACAAATTCAGCCGGCACCAACCGCCTAATCAAACAAGGCGCGGGGTTAGTCACCGAAACAGACGATATTTTAAAAGCATATGGGCTGGAGGAGGTTGGTAGCTCTGTCGCCAAAGGCGACCGAGCCGACAGCCTTCGGCTGTCGCCCGAAGAAAATCAAATTTTAGAGATTTTAACGGAACCAATGGATATCGATTCTCTTATCAGAAAAAGTAAGTTTTCATCCGGCACTGCGCAATCGATTATCGGCTTGCTTGAGATCCGTGGTATAATAAAAAAAATCGGCAATGAATATGTTAAAATTTAATTTTCAATGAAATTAATTATTGTTGAATCGCCAACGAAAGCCCGTACAATTTCCAAATTTTTAGGAAAGGGTTTTCATATTGAATCGAGCTTCGGCCATGTTCGGGATCTCCCTAAGTCTCAATTGGGCGTAGACCCTGAAAATAATTTTCAACCGAAATATATCGTACCCTTAAAAGCCAAAAAAAATCTTAATGTTTTAAAAAAGAAGGCCAAAGAAGCCGACGAAATAATCCTCGCGACCGATGAAGACCGCGAAGGAGAGGCTATTGCCTGGCATCTTTTGGCCGCATTGGGCCTGGAAGACAGACCCGGGGATAAGATTAAGCGCATAGTTTTTCACGAAATTACCGAGCGAGCGATAAAAGAAGCGCTCAAAAATCCGCGCGATATAGATATGCATTTGGTAAACGCCCAGCAAGCACGGCGAATCTTGGACCGGCTTGTTGGATACAAGCTTTCGCCTTTTTTGTGGAAAAAAGTGGCCCGCGGACTCTCCGCCGGAAGAGTACAGTCTGTCGCCGTCCGTCTTATTGCCGAGCGCGAAGCGGAAATAGAGATATTTAAGAAAGATGAGTATTGGACAATTGAAGGATTGTTCGCAAAAGAAAACGTGGAGTTCAAGGGCGAACTCTATAAAATTGCCGGGAAAAGTTTAGAAAAATTTGATATTAAAAATGAAGGTGAAGCAAAAAAAATTCTGGGAAATTTGGCGAATGTTTCCGCAAAGGTCATCTCCGCAGAAAAAAGTAATCAATTAAAACACGCTGCCCCTCCCTTTACCACCTCGACATTGCAACAAACTGCTTTCCAAAGGCTTCACTTCTCCGCGAAACAAACGATGATGCTCGCTCAGCGCCTCTACGAACAAGGACTCATTACTTATATGCGCACGGACTCACTAAACCTTTCGCAAGATTCCCTTGTGAACGCGGCGTCCTGGATAAAAGAAAATTTAGGAGCAAAATATCTGCTCCCCGCCCCGCGAATATTTAAGACAAAATCTAAATCTGCACAGGAAGCGCATGAAGCCGTCCGGCCTACGGAAGCCTCGCGCACGCCCGAAAGCCTAAAAGCCGGCATTGATCCGAGAGAGCTCAAGCTTTATGAACTTATTTGGAGACGCTTTCTTGCTTCCCAGCTCCCGGACGCATCGCTGGAAAATACAAAAGTTGATATCGGTGTAAATGACCATATTTTCCGCGCTTCAGGTTCTAGGCTTCTTTTTGACGGTTTTATTAAAATCTATCCTATGAAATTTTCTGAGAATATTTTACCTGAATTAAAAGCGGGCGATGGACTAAAAATAAATTCAATTACGCCCATTCAGCATTTTACAGAACCTCCCCCGCGGTACAACGAAGCGAGCCTGGTCAAAGCATTGGAAAAATTCGGCATTGGCCGCCCATCAACTTACGCGCCGACTATTTCTACCATACAAGACCGCGGATATGTTGAAAAAGATCCTGAAAAAAGGCTGCGCCCCACAGAAACCGGAAAAATAGTAAATGGTATTTTAGTTGAACACTTTCCGGAAATTGTCGACATCAGTTTTACCGCAAAAATGGAGGAGGAGCTCGATGAGGTTGCCGGGGGCATCAAAGAATGGCAGCCGGTAATAAAAGCATTTTATGATCCTTTTGCCAAGCACTTGGAAGAAAAATATGAAAGCGTCGCGTCACAAAAAGTGGAAGAAAAAACAGACGAGGTTTGTGAGAAATGCGGAAAACCGATGGTCATCAAACGCGGAAGATTCGGGCGATTTATGGCCTGCTCCGGTTTTCCTGAATGTAAAACAACCAAAAGACTTCCCGAACCTTCACTAAACATCATATGTCCGACTTGCTTGGTTTCACCCGAAAGAAAAGATGAGCCGGGAGAAGTTGTCCGCCGAAGGTCCAAAAAAGGCAGATATTTCTTTGGTTGCTCCAAATGGCCTAAGTGTGATTTCGTCGCCTGGGCGCTCCCCGGATCTCCCGAAGATATAAAACAAAAAGAAAGGGCGGCTGCTAAAGCCGCAGCCGCAGAAAATTCTGGA
>JAUSHV010000027.1 GCA_030648495.1 bacterium | reverse complement strand
GAAGGTTTCCCTGCCGTCGCCTGCGGCGAGCTTGCCGTCAAACTACTCATTGTCAAACCTGAAGGCAAAAACGAAATGCCCGGCGACGCATATCTGCGCGGTCATAGGGAGATTTTAAAATCTATCCTATAATCCCTCCTTTTCCAAATCAATCAAAAGTTTTTTGGCGTTATGTGAAAGTTTTTTGGGGAGTTTTTGGTATAGGCGGATGAGAAGGTCGCCCCTCCCGCCTCTGCGGGGCGAGGCTACGCCTTTTCCACGCAACCTCAAAAAGTCCCCGCTTTTGGAAAGCTCGGGAATTTTTATCTGGATTTTTCCGTCCAACGTTTCAATATTTTCTTCACAGCCCAATATCATTTTAGACAAAGGCAAATTTAGTTCCATTAAAAGGTCATTTCCCTCTCTTCGAAACACCGCGTGCGGATGGACCCTTATTTTAACGTACAAATCCCCCGCGGAACCTCCCGGCATCTCCTCGCCGCGCCCGGTATATTTTATGGCCTCTGTATCGCGTATCCCCGGAGGAATATCCAATTCAATTGTGGAACGTTTTTTTATCGCTCCGATGCCGCGGCAGACTTTGCACGGTTTTTCGGGTATCTCGCCTCTTCCTTTGCAAATAGAACACTCTGCGAGCGATGTAAACGAGCCAAAAAGCGAACGGCGCGTCTCGCGGACGGTTCCGGTGCCCTGGCATGTTCCACATTTTTTTATTGTGCTTTCAGGTTCTGCTCCTTTACCTCCGCAATGTTCGCAAAGCACTGTCCGGTCGATGACCACGCTCCTTTTTACCCCGAAAACAGATTCTTCAAAACTAATTTCTAAATTAATCGCGATGTCGCTTCCTCGCTTGGTACGGCCTTGTCTGCTTCCCCGGCCGCCGCCAAAACCGCCGAAGCCCCCGAGAAAATCCTCAAAGATATCGCCTATATCTACGCCTCCGAAGCCCTGCTGAAATCCGCTGAAATCAAATCCTCCGGGAGAGTCGTAAGCTCCTCCGCCCGCATTACCGTTAAATGTCTGGCCAAATCTGTCATATTGGCTTCGTTTTTTATCATCACCCAAGATCTGATAAGCCTCGTTTATCTCTTTAAATTTTTTCTCGTCTCCGCCTTTTTTATCCGGATGGTGCTGATGAGCAAGCTTCCTATAAGCACGCTTAATTTCCTCCTGCGAAGAATTTTTAGTTATTCCCAAAATTTCGTAATAATCTTTAGACATAAATTTCTTTTTCCGCAGGTGTTAATTCTTTTTTAACCAAACCGGCGGAGAGTAATAATTTTAACAAAATAAAAATCAAAACCAAAGTAGCGTAATAAAATACCGAGCTTATTGTTTTTAAAACAAGAAAATAACTCAAAGCCGCGATAAACAGAATATATTCAACATAATCTCCTATATAACTTTTAATGCGCGCCAGAGAAATTGCATAGAGCGCGGAGGAGATTTTTTCTTTACCCGTGAGCCTAAGGCCAAATTGCTGTGTGAGCGCCTCGCGCTCCTGCGGACTAAAAAGCTCTCCGGTAGTTGCATCAGCGTGGAATCCAGGAATTGCGCCCTGCAAAGGCCCTTCCAAAAGCTTGAGGCTCGCCGTAAAAATTGACTCCGGCAAAAGCAATTTCGCAGGATCGGGATTGTTCCGCACCGCACCAAAATAAATAAACGCTAAAAATAAAACAAGCGCGGTAAAAAATACCTTTAAACTTTGCCCGACGGTGCGTTTGAGTAAAATTTTAAGCGAAGCTTTTTCTTCCTGCTCTTTTATCCTGACCGCGTAAAATACCATTGCTACCCCCGCAACAGCCCCGTAAAACAAAAATTGGTCCTGCGCGAAGAAAAATATCCCAAGCGCCAAAGAAACCGGCGGTACGCACCAAAAAAGCCATTTGTCTTTTACCAGCAAAAGAAAAAATCCGAAAACCACCGCGTAAAGTAAAACTGCGGCCGCCAAATAAGGCTTCTCCAATATCTTATCCCACGAAAACCCGGCAATAAGCCCTATCGCCAACAATAAAATTGAAAGTATTATTTCTTTAGTTTTCATCTTGCTTTTTTTTCAGAATACGAATTATATCAGTTCTGCTTTTCCCTTCGGCAAGAAGCTTTTTTGTCATTTCGCTCTTGGCTGTTTCCGCTGCTTCTTTCGCCTTTAGGTATTCAAGATTGTCAATAACCGCGTCTTTTCGCGGACCGTCATACTGCCGAAAATCAGGCAATTTTGAAGCATACTTTATCAGAGCATTAAAAAGATCAGTGCCAGTTTCCGCTCTTATCTGTTTGATTTCTTCAACGGTCGGCGTGAATTTAAGTTCTTTTGGAATAAAGTTTGATTCTTTTTCCTGCATATTTTATTTTTTATCTTCATCCACATCTTTATAATCGGCATCTTTTACTTCACCTTCCGGCTTCTTCTCTTCACTTTTTGGCGCATCTTTATACATTGCTTCACCGATTTTTTGGATGGTTTTAGACAAAGCCTCCTCGGCGGTGCGGATGGTAGCAATATCTTCGGAATCCTTTACTTTTTTTAAGGCATCAATAGAAACCTGAATCTCATCTTTGGTCGCCTGAGGAACTTTATCCCCAGCATCCCGCAGAGCTTTTTCCGACGTATAAACCAGAGCATCCGCGCGGTTTTTTGTTTCAATCAGTTCTTTCTTTTTTTTGTCTTCATCGGCGTGCATTTCTGCGTCCTTTTTCATGCGTTCAATTTCTTCTTTGGAAAGTCCTGTGGAAGCTTCTATGCGGATTGATTGCTCCTTATTGCTCGCCTTGTCTTTTGCTTTTACCGACAAAATCCCGTTTGCATCAATATCAAACGCAACTTCAACCTGCGGCATGCCGCGCGAAGCCGGTGGGATTCCGTCCAAAATAAATCTGCCCAAAGTTTTATTGTCCGCCGCCATTTCGCGCTCTCCCTGCAAAACATGGATTTCTACGGAAGTTTGATTGTCCGCCGCGGTTGAGAAAACTTGGGCTCTACCGACCGGCACAGTAGTATTTTTTTCTATCACTTTCGTCATCACTCCTCCCAATGTTTCAATACCTAAAGAAAGCGGCGTTACATCCAAAAGTAAAACATCTTTTACGTCTCCCTGCGAAATTCCTCCCTGGGTTGCCGCGCCCAGTGCCACAACTTCGTCGGGATTTATGGAAAGGTTGGCGGCTTTGCCGAATATTTTCTTCACGCCCTCAACTATCGCTGGCATCCTGGTTTGGCCGCCGACCAATACGATTTCATCTATATCTTTAATTTCAAACCCGGCATCTTTCACTACGTTTTTTGTTATCTCAAAAGACTTCTCAAGAAAATCATGTGCCAAATCTTCAAGTTTTGCTCTGGTAAATTTAAGAAGCAAATGCCTCGGTCCGGAAGCGTCCGATGTAATAAACGGAATGTTTATCTCTGTTTCAATCGTCGTTGAAAGCTCGTGCTTTGATTTTTCCGCCGCTTCTTTTAAGCGTTGAAGTGCCAAAACATCTTTAGTTACGTCTATCCCCGATTCTTTTTTGTATTCAGCGGCAATGTACTGAATTATTTTTTGGTCCAAATCATCACCTCCCAAATGAGTGTCTCCGCCGGTCGCCTTTACCTCAACAGATTGCTCGTCGCCCTCCATCCCAATATCAAGAACGGTGACATCAAAAGTTCCGCCTCCAAAATCGTAGACGACTATTTTTTCATTTTTCTTTTTGTTGAGTCCGTATGCCAAAGCGGCGGCTGTCGGCTCGTTGATAATCCTTCTTACTTTAAACCCGGCGATTTCTCCGGCCGCTTTTGTGGCTTGGCGTTGCGAATCGTCAAAATACGCTGGCACAGTGATGATGGCCTCCTCGATTTTTTCTCCAAGCTTGGACTCGGCGTCTGCCTTAAGTTTTGTCAAAATCATCGCTGAGACTTCTTCCGGTCTGTACCATTTTTCATTTATTTTGACCTCCACTCCGCCGTTCGCCGACTCTTTAATCTCATATGGCAAAAGAGCTTTGTCGCGTTTCACTTCAGAATCGTTGAATTTTCTCCCAATCAGACGCTTTACCGAATAAATCGTATTTTTTGGATTGGTCACGGCTTGGCGTTTTGCCAAAAGTCCGACCAGCCTTTCTCCAGATTTAGAAAAAGCGACTGTCGAAGGAGTCGTCCTTACACCTTCCGAATTCTCCAATATCTTCGGTAGCCCA
>JAUSHV010000008.1 GCA_030648495.1 bacterium | reverse complement strand
TCTCTGGGGTGAGTTCCTACGTGTTACTACCCCGTCTGCCACTAAACATATTAAATTAACATGTTCCGTTCGACTTGCATGCCTTATCCACGCCGCCAGCGTTCATCCTGAGCCAGGATCAAACTCTCAATTAAAACCTACCAAAGCCTGGCGGCTTTAGCGGTTTCTGTTTTCGGGACAAAAGAAAAAATGTTCCTCCGACGCACTATTTAAAAAATAAAAAGTGAAATCGGAGCCCCGACATCGCTCTGCGATCGTCGGGGGAATTTACTACTGGTTGTGTTTGCTCCTAATTTGCCTCACGCAAATTAAGGAGCGGTTTTAAATCGATGCAAAACAAATGCACCGATTGTCATTTCTCCGATTCATCTTGCTAAACGAATCGTGAGTCCCCAAATGGGGAGTTATCAAAGTTCACCGAGTTTATCAAAATAAACCCGCGATTATCTCCCAAAGAAACAATCGCGGATCTACTGTTCTGCTTTTCAAGTTCGCCTTGCTTTGGGCCCCAATTTGATAGCCCGTGCCCGGCAAATGCTTTAACTAATAATGTATAGCCATTATACTCCCTCTAAAAACGCCGTCAAGCCCCTGTGAATAGAATAAAAAAAACCCTATAAACTAGGGCTTTAATTTGAACTCTACGGCCAGGTGGAATGGAGTAGCAAACGACATAAGAAAGGCATAATCAGCCAGTTCTATTTTGCCGTCAACAAGAGCATTACCAATATCTATGTAGATTTTGACCAAATCATCTTTGGCTGTTTCAATTTCTGATTTAGAGAGGCCTCGGCCCAGTAATCGCCCCACAGATCTAATCCGCTTTTCTAAATCGACATATTCTTGCGATGGCATAGTACCTCGATATTCTAATTACAAAATAACATGCCCTATTTTTTAAGCAAGTAGAGTGGCGCCGATTGCAACCGCGTTTTTGCTGAATTTACTAATATTAATAACTCCATTCCATTCGCACCGCAAAAACTCCTTTCGTAGCTTTTCTAAAAATCCTTTTCGCAACATTACTCCCCCGCCGAATACCAGCTCATCAGGTTGGAAAGGTTTCATTGTTTTAATAAGATTTTTAGCGACAATCTCCGCAAGCCTTTTATCATCGTTCTGTATTTTCTGATACTCACCTTCCCATTTTTCAGGATGCTCGAATTTTTTGATGCGCAAAACTTTGCCGTTTTTAATTAACGCCCGCCCAATACCAGTTCCGAGCGTAATGGCCAGAATAGTTTTATTTTTTAATATTTTACCTTCCGCGCTTTCGACAATTGAACGCGCAAAACATCTGGCATCGTTATCAATTTTCAACTTGGATGTCCAAAATCTAAGTGAGCGAAAATCAAAATGCTTTAAATATTTAATATTCGGACTCTGAACTATCTTTGCCCAGGAGATTATCCCCGCGGCCCCGATGCCGATTTTCTCCACTTGGTTGTCGGACAACCAAGTGACTAATTTAAGGATATTTTTTTTAAAATCATGTAAATTCTTCGGCGTCTTTACTTGTCGCGCCGCCAAAACCTTTTTGCCGTTCCACAAAACAGCTCTTATCTTGGAGCCTCCGATATCGATACCTATTTTTTTCATTGGTTAAATAATTGTTTAGCCAAATTCCACATTTCGGGTTTGTTTTCTTTTATCATTTGCTCGTGCCACCACTCAACTCCCCACCAATATGCGGTCGAAAATCCGCTTGCTTTCGCGTAGTCCGCAATTTCCGCGAACATTGTCGGGTTCATGCCTTGCGGTGGCCACGGTTCTCCTTGGAGTTCGGCTATAAAAATATCCTTTCCCAAAATATCATGCGCCCAAATCTTTTTTAATTGAAAATATCCGGGTGGAATAAGAGAATATCTTATGTTCCCAAAAATACGGTTATAAACGTAACGGTATAATGTTGTGCCGAACATATCGCCTTTTATTGCCAATAGCGGCCAGGCAAAACCTAATTCTCCCGAGTCTGTCAGGGCTATTGGTCTTGAATCCAATGATTTCACCAAAGCAATCTCCCTAGTTAAAAATCTTAAGCCTGTCGGCTTGCATAAACCAAACGGAAATAACGGTTCGTTTTCTACCTGCCATACTTTAATGGCCGGATTATTTTTATAATGAAGAACTGTAGTTTGAATGTAGCCAAGTAGTTCTTTTTCATAATTAACGGCATCAAAATCCCATAGCTTTTTTGCCCAGTCCGGTTCGTGACACTCCGGCCAGCGCGGGGTTTTCCTGCCCAGCGCCAAAATAACTTCGGCTTCTCTTTTTTGTGCTTCATCAATTTGCCAATCAAGATCGGCAAAGTCAAACTCGTTTTTTTTCGGTTCAACAAGGTCCCAATAAGCAATAAGGCGAAGTTTTTTTACTCCAAAGTCGTCCAAAATATCCGTATAGGCCTTCTTCCATCCATCCCCTTCCAATTCTCGTGAAAATTTATCGGAAAAAGTAACGCCCCATTCCATATGAGTTGAGACCGGAAGACTGTGAATATAGTTAACTAAACCAAGCCAAGCGATACCCGCGATTATTAAAATCATGCCAAAGAATTTCCAAAAAAGTATCTTGCCTGCCATCTTTTCTTTGAGCACAAAAACCGCCGCAAGAAAAACTATGACATATTTAAAACTTAAAACTGCTTCCACGAGAGCGGGATGCCCCAGAAAAAGGGCATAATGCGTCGCTATTGCGGCAGAAGCCGCCCAGCCGCGGTTTAAAAGATATAGGCCCTTGTTACGCGGTGCGGTCCCCTTCGCGGATTGAAAGACACGCCTACGAAGAGCCGGGAAGGCTATTATGCCGAGAGCAACCAGTGCACCTCCGACACTAGACCAGATAAAAACCGTCAGGAAAGGTCCTTGGCTGAAAGCGATTTTTTTTAAAATATCCGATATACTAAATAATACTGCACTTAGAATTGCTAAAGAAAATACGCCGTATCGCGCGCCGTGCTCTTCCATCCGTAAAAAAACAAAAGTTCCAAGAATCAATATGACGAGTCCAAGCATATTGCCGAGACCAATCACGCTTTGAAGAAATATTGATGAAACGAATAAAGTTAAAACAGGAGTAAAACCTCCGACCAATTGTAAAAATCCAAGCGCGCTGTATTTGTAAAGCGCGGTAAAGAATGTAAATAGCGCGAATATAAAAATAACGCCGCCTAAAAGCGCTATGAGAATGGTTTTGAGCGGCAACGCTATAAATCCGAACGGAGCGAGAACAATAACAAAAAGACCCAATAGCCCCACCCAAAAAGTATAGGCAACCGGGTCTGCTAACCCTTGCTTGCCAAGCAATTTTTTATCGAATATAGCCGATGTGCCGTTGATGAACGCGGCGACCAAAGCAGCAATTAACCAAGTCATTGTTTTAGTATAACAAAAAAACGCCTTGATAGGCGCTTTATAGAAGCATTAATTTAAAGCAACACGCAAAATAAATCAACATGACAATAAAAAACCATATTGGGGAAGCTACTAATCCATAAATACAGTAAGAAAGTTTTTGTTTATATACTGCAAAAAGCGCTCCAATAAATGCAGGTATAAAAGATATATACCAAGCACTAAACATTATCTCTATAAAAACTCTCATTTATCAACCCTCCAAACTATTTTCTTTTGCAATCTTAGCATAGATGAATAATCGCTTCAAGCTCATCTAGCGACGAAATATGATAATTGGCTTCATCCCATTTTTTAACAGTAGGCCTGAGCGTTTGGACAGTAACCATGCCGATAGTTTTAGCTGCGCCCAATTCTGAAACTGGATTGTCTCCAACAACCATTACTTCTTGAGGCATTAACTTTTTATAAGTTAAGATTTCTTTGAAAATAGCTAGCTTGCCTTTTTGTTTTTCTTTTAGATCTGACGCGTTAATAATAATTTCGTTGAATAAATAGGCAATGTCAAGTTTTCTTATTTTGCTTTCCTGAAATTTTCTATAACCGCTCGTGACAAGTATTTTCCATAAGTTCAGTTGTTCTAAGCACTGTTCATCGCCAAATGTCTTAACCCCATCCGGAGTTTCAAGCTGGCTATAAGCATTAGATATTTTTGAAGCAGTTGGTTCTGGAATCGAATATATTTTTAGAATATCGTCCCAACTTGTATTCCATAGCGCCACTTCGACAGCCAGTTTGGTTTTATCAGATAAATTAGAATCGCACAAAATGTTTAAGACAGGGTCCATGGCGGTCTTGCTGACAGTACGAGTATCGCAAATACACATGTCCAAATCAAAAATCATTCCTTTTATCATATTTCCAACGCATTTTCTTTTATAATCTTAGTATATTCGTATGCACTTTGTCGAATATGGCGTTCCATTGTTTTATAATTCATTTCAACTAATCCAAATCGCGGAGTAAAGCCCGAGCTCCATTCAAAATTGTCCAAAAGCGACCAATAGAGATACCCACGAACATCAATGCCTTCGGCGATGGCTTTATGCATTGCCGCAATGTGGTCGGCGATATATTTCCTGCGTTTTTTATCTTCCGCGTCGGCGATGCCGTTTTCAGTAACATAGACAGGCTTGCCGTATTTCGCCGCCTCTTTTAAAACGTGATAAAAACCGTCCGGGTCTATCGGCCAGTTCATATCGGATCGCTCCGCCATTTTGCGGTCGGAGAAATAATAATTTACACCGATAAAATCCTGATATGTTTTAATTGAACGCAGAAAGAAATGATTATAAATAAAATTTTTAAGGCGGGCCGGAAATTTTGTAAAGTAGATCATATTATGGGCAAGGCCGGCCTTGGATTTCGGATTCGCCGATTTTATGGCTTTATATGCCGCAATATGCGCCTGCGACAAATGATGGTTCGCCAAAAGATATTGCCGGAGCGAGCGTTTGCATGGCGGCCATTCGCCTCTCCAATATCCGTGTCCGGTATAAACATTCGTTTCGTTGAGAGTTATCCAAAAGCATATATCGGGGAACGATGAAATGATTTTCTCTGTGTATCGTTTAAAATATTTCGTGGATTCTTTTGATAACCAGCCTCCTTTATCACGGAACCAGACCGGAACGGTCCAATGCCAAAGCGTCACAAACGGTTCTATCCCACGCTCGCGGAGCGTGGCGATTACCTGGCGATAATGTTCGATTTCTTTTTCGTCCCACTCACCTTCCCGTGGCTCAATCCGCGACCATTCGATGGAGAAGCGGTGGGCGTTGTGGTTAAGGGATTTCACAATATCAAAATCTTCGCGAAAGCGATTATAGTGGTCGCATGCGCGTCCTGAAATATAATTTTCCGGCGGATATTTTCCGCCGCTCTCTTTAGAAGTCCGCTCGGCATTTTTTAGCTCCCACTCCGTCCAATCATTATGATTATTACCCTCAACCTGGTGCGCGCTTGTTGCGGCACCCCACAGAAAGCCTTTCGGAAATTCTAATCTCATTATCTAATCTTATCAGAGAAAACTTGTTTGACATAATCATATTATTATGCTAAACTAATATATAGATATAAGAAGGGAGGTGCGAAATGAAAAATATAGTCTTTGTTTGCGCGGTATTTTGTTTGTTGATTTATAGCCATAAAGTCCAGGCGAGAGAGATCAATTTTGGATTTTATTATGCATCTATAGAGGGAGAGCCTCAGGCAAACCTCGATAAGATTACATCCGATATTGATTCGTCGCTTATCGCTCTAGATCAATTTGTGGGTATTCACGCAAAGAATATTTTTACAAAGAGTTTGCCCTTTAGCCCCGCCGTTATTGATAGAGGTTTGGGGCTGGGCGTGGACGGCGAAGTGTTCTTTAAAAACATGCGTCAAAATAATCTCGACTATGGAAATGCGGATTTTATTTTTATCATTGTTCCAATCACAATAAGTGTACGGTTAACGATGTTCGATGGGTGGGTAGAAAGTATACCGGGCAAAGCTGCTTTAATATGCTATAAAGATACCGAGCCTCAAGATTATTTAACGAGCATACTTGCTCATGAATTTGGGCACCTCTTGGGTATCAATCATGCTGAAAATGATAGCTGTGGACCAAGTAGGCTAATCATGTGTCAAGTTTTCGAAATTCTAACAAAAGACACCGCCATCGGAAAATCTTTTGAAGACGCATTAAAAGCCCTACCTTAGGGCTTTTTATTTTTTTTTCTCCACTCCTCTATTTTTTTGTGATGCCCCGATAAGAGCGCGGATGGTACCTTATATTTTTTACCTTTAAAAACAAAAGCTTCGGGGCGGGTATAAACCGGCACGCCTACACCATAGCGTTTCTCTTCAAGCGACTCGTTTTTACCTAAAACTCCCGGAATATGACGAGAAATTGCGTCAACAATGAGCATCGCGGGCAATTCACCGCCTGTTAGAACGTATGGGCCGACGGAAATTGTCGAAAGCCGTACGCCATACGCTTTAACAATTTTTTTAATCCGTTCATCCACTCCCTCATACCGGCCACATATAAAAATAATATGTTTATATTTTTTTGAAAAATTACTAGCCATCTTTGAGTCGAATTGCTTGCCGCCCGCGTCTAAGAGAATTATCATAACCCTTCCAACCCCCCTTACCTTAAGAGAGGCGCCTTTCTTCCGTGCCCCACTTAAAGTAAGGGGGGCTAGGGGGGTTATTATTTTCTCCAGAGCGCTTACCAACGGTTCAATGCTCATCACCATTCCCGGTCCGCCACCAAACGGCCGGTCGTCAGTTTTGTGGTGTTTATCCATCGTATATTTTCTTAAATTGTGAATTCTAATATCTAGTATCTTATTCTCCCGCGCACGCCTTAAAATAGACTCATTAAAATAAGCCTCAAACGGTTCCGGAAAAATTGTGATGATATCGAATCGCATTATTGGATTATAAAACAAAATCCCCGATTAAACGAGGATTTTGCTCAACTTAGCAATCGGATTGCTAAATAATTAAAGTTTCAAGTCGTCCATGTCGTCGACGGGTGCGCTTGTGCGCTCTCTCGGAACATGTGTGCTGCCTTCCGGCTCTTCAATCTTCAAGTTCACGCGAGCATGATTTTTCATGCCGACCACGCGAAGCAAAGTTCGCAGAGCTTTAGCGGTATTTCCTTGTCTGCCGATAAGTTTGCCTACATCATCCTTGTCCGTCTGGACAGAAAGCAAGACACCCATTTCGTCAACCTTTCGCGTGGTTTTCACCGCGCCGGGGTTGTCTACAAGAGCTTTCACAACATAATCCAAAAACTCTTGGTCAGAGCTTACGATTGCATCAGTATTTTTTGTCATACGTGTTTTCTATCTACCTATAATGCTGAAAATTCGACCTTTCTGTATTACTCCTCTATTATACTCCTTCTATTGGTTTTGTCAACTTAGGTCCTCTTACAACGTTTATTTTCGGTCCTTCTATCAATTTTGCCCCTACGAGCAAATTGTGCGCTGTGTCGGAAACTTGCGCGCCTTTCCCTATCCATTCTTTTATTTTTTCGTTATTTAGCTGTATCTTTTTTGTCTTTGGATTATAAGAGCCCAAAATCTCCAAAAAGGCGCCGCTTTTTGCGGAGCGCTTTGACTCCATAATAACAAGCCTGAAGCTTGGGTCGTTGGCTCTTCCTACGCGTTGCAAACGAATGATTAACATATTAGTAAGTAGATTATCATATATAAAAAAACTCGTCAATTTTTCATGACGAGACTTAGTGTGCCTGGAGAAGCGATAAATTCGCAAATCGCATGGATGCGATGGAGCAATGGCGTATATAATTTATTATCTTGTGCTATCTGCCAGAGCGTTTTCATTGATTCGTAGCCCTCGACCGTATGTTTAGGATCTTGGACATAGGCTTTGATTTCTTCTGCTGTATGATATTCAGCCAAGTATTTGCCAAACGTAACGTTTCTTGATTCCCAATCGATTTCTCCTATCGAAGTCAGACGAAAATCAGCTTTGACCGCCGGTGATTCGAGCGTTTTTGACTTAGCTCCCGCATAATCTAAAAATATTTTCATTTCGCATAGTGCAAGGTTTAAATAGGCCCAAGCCTCATCTGATTTATTTAGTCCTCTCAAAATTCCATAACCAATAGCATAAGCGTTTTTGAGCGCCCCGCCTAAAGCGCTACCCACAACATCTCGCGTGCCTATCAAACCAAGGCCACTTCCCTTAAATAAGCGTTTCAATTTTTTAATGATATTCAAGTCATAGCTTGCCACTGAAGCGGCGTATACACGTCCGGTTAAATATGCATTTGCCAAATAACTTGCCGGCGTATATCCGGAAATTATCGCAAAATTTTTATAACCCAGCGTAAGCAGGAGATTGTTTTTGAGCTTAAGTCCAACAGGAATCTGGCCGTCACTATCAAATCCTTTAGTCAAAAGCGTCAAAATGCATTTTGGATTTGATTCCAGATATGGCTTGATATTCTCGATAGCGGACCATAAAAATTTTGAAGGCACGGCGAGAAGTATTACATCAGCGTTGGCGCAATTTTTAAAATTGTCGGCAAATTCTATATTCTCGGGTAGTTCTACTCCGGGAAGATGAATATAATTAGTATTTTTTGCCCAGGTGGCGGCAAGCCTAAGATTTAAATAGAGTGCTCTTTGCGCGGAATCGTAGGGCTGTATCAAAAGCGTAACTTCGTGCCCTGCCCTTGCCAAAATCGCGCCGGAAGAAGTCCCCATTTCTCCGGTGTCAACTACAAATACTCGCATTATTTTTTCTCAAAGTCTGCCGCAAATATAGCGTAAAAAAATAGCCCTGACAAGGCGGGCTATTTATTTAAAACTTCTATTTTTTCTTTTTCTATTCTTTCTTTGAGAATACGCATGAGCTCTTCAAAAGAATGTTTATTGATTACGGTATCAAATTGAGCTCTCCAGTTGCCTATTGTGCTGATATGCTCAATCACGATGTCATAAGCTTTCCAGTGTCCATTTATTAGATGCAACCTGAAAGTCAGCTCGCGGACAGTATTGTCCGGCAATACGATTTGAACGTCAACTTCGGCAAAATCTTCATCGAGCCTCTCTTTCAAGTATTTAATATCGAGGCTGTTTATGAATTCTACAGACTCGAACACGGATTTACGGTAAAATGTCTCTAAAAATGTGCTAAACGTATCGACATAGTTCCGCCTTTGTGATTCCGTAATATTTCTCCAATATCTGCCAAGAGAACGCTTAGCCATTTCCGGAAAATCCATCCGCTCTACAATCAATTCTTTTAACTTTGCCCTGCGTTCTTGTTTTCTTGCTTCCGCTTTTAAAGCGGGGTCGCCCACAACATTTTTAAGATTTTGGATTGTTTCTTTAATTTCTGCCGTTGGAGACGGCACTTCGGCCCCATTGCTTGGGCGAGACCATAAAAAAAGAACAACAAAAAACACAAAAGTCATCTGCAGTAAATTTTGCAACATATAATGCCTTAAATAACTTCTAGATTGATCTTAACGCAAATATTTAAATTTGTTAAGGGAGTGCTCTTCCAATGTCACGGCGTAGTGTGCATTGCCTTTTTTGTCGGTCAGATAATAAAAATATTTTGAAATCGTTGGGTTTAACGCGGCGAATATCGTATCAAGCCCGGGATTTGAAATCGGGGTCGGCGGAAGGCCGCGATAGCGATAAGTATTGTACGGCGTATCATATTTCAGGTCTTTATCAGTGAGCTCCGCAGATGTTTTTCCCAAAACATAAGTTAAGGCGGCGTCCACATTGAGCCCCATTCCCAGGCTTATTCTTTTCCATAAAATACCGGAGACAATTTTCCTGTCTTCAGTGCTTTTGACTTCCTCTTCCAAAATAGAGGCCATTATAATAATATCTTTTAGAGATTTTTTTTGTGCGCCAATCTTGTCTAAAATATCTTGCGTTATTTTTTTATTAAAATTTTCCTCCATTTTGGAGATAATATCCGCGGGCTTTGCGTCTTTATAAAATCTGTATGTATCAGGAAAAAGAAATCCCTCTTCCTGCTGAGCTACTGCAATAAAATCACTTTTGGTAAATAAGCCGTTTTTCTCCAACAAATCCCCTATTTGCCGGAAGTTCAGGCCCTCCGGAATGGTGATGGCAATTTCGTGCGATTCCTTTACTTCCTTTTCCCGGTTTTTAACAAAGCCGGGGAGTTTGACAAAAACATAAATTACCAAAAAAAGCGCAAAAAACAGCGCCCCCAGCCATAAAATGATTTTTTTAATATTTTTGCCGGATTCCATTTGTAATTTAATAATACAGATTTTCTCACAAAATAAAAAGCCCCTTAAATTAATAAGGAGCGATTGTTCCCAAAGGAGTGCGTATGCGAAGCCGCGTTTCGTCGACGCTTAGAATTCGGACTGTGGCTAAATCAATTATTTTGGTGATACTCCCCTTTGCGCATATCTGCCAGATTGTATGTCCAGCGGAAAAGAGAAACTTAGCCTCTCCAAATACTCCGGCGCCCCAATAACCATCTTTGAAAGGTAAGAAAATACCGCCATGGCAAGCAGGTAAAACTTCCTCAAAATAATATTTCATGCCATTTCCATATTGTTTCATCCAGAGCTTATATCCGTCCTAATGTTTTTGCTGATTTGGATTTTCTAAATCCCAATCGGGATAGTGCTCCGAAATTCTTTTTAGAAGATTTTTTTCGAGGTCGGTGCCATAAGCGTTAATCGGATGACCAAAATATAGTTTTTTGCGCATAATAATCTCTCAAGCTCTTTCTTTCATCAAGCTAGCATACGGCAGAAATTTATGCAAAATAAAAAGCCCTGTTATTTAACAGGGCTTTTTGATGATAATTTAGAGAGCATTTCTGAATAATGCTTTCACGTCTACATTTTTCATACTGCCATTTTTAATATGGTGCCGGAATCCTTCGTAGGAAAAACTAATCCATCTAACGAATCCCTTGCGGTGCATGGGAAGTCCAAGCACGCACGTACCGACGTCTCCCAAGCTGAAATCATATTCCTGCGCGAACGGCGTTTGAAATTCGCCGTCGCAAGGAACCAGTTTGCACCAGCCGTTCGGCAGTAAAACTTCCGAATCCCTGTCGATGTGACCGGCAAATTCGATGACGCATCGTCCTTGGTAAATCGGGTCGGTAGTACCCTTCGATGATCTTACTTTTCTCATTCCGATAATCGGATTTACGCGGTGGGCACCTCCGGCTGACGGCTTGTGCTTTGCGGAAATGCAATACGGAAATTTTTCAGGAGAAACGCTTTTTGGATCTTTTGTCCACGCTTCATAGTCTTTTGCGGAGAGCATTCCCAGACCGCCTGCGATTAGAGAAATGTTTACCGCACTGCCTCGTGGATCCAAAATCCGTTCTCGCAACATATTCCTGTCAAATTTATGTTTTCTTGCCAATACTTCAATCAATTTATCAACACAGAGATCCGCTTCGCTGAAATGCCAGCCCACTCCGCCGGAATTATGCTTTCCGGTATTTTGGAAATGGTTGCCGTCCAGCTTTGAAATAATTCCGACCTTATCGATCGTAGCAATGCGGTATTTTTCGGCTCTTGCGATGATTCTGGCGTAAAATTCGCTTTGATTTTCATACGCTCGCTGCCAATAAGATTTCAATTGATCACTTGCCCGTGTAATGCCCGCATCCATGGAATTCTTTTGCCATAGGCGGGCAAGGATATGTAATTGTTCGATGATTACTGTTGGGTTGGTTGACAGATTTTTCAGTAAATCTTCAATCCGCTGTTGTACATCGAACGCATGCATATACCCGTCGGGATTTTCGAGATGATACTTGTCAAAATTTTCGCCCTGCACGATATCCCCCAAATTTGCTCCGAAAACAAGCGGAGCGTCCCATTCAAGAAACGCTTTATGATGTAGCTCATATGGAGCCATAAAATAAGGAGCTTCCGGAATATCGTAGTAAGCCTGATAACGCGAACCTTCTTGTTCGTCGGAATGAATTTCACCGTATGCAACATGGCTGTCATTGACTAATTTCTGCAAGGCGGGCTCGTCGCGGCAAAATTTACTGTCGGCAAGCGTTGCCGTATCCACGATGTCGCGGACGGTAAATTCGGAAATTTTTCCGTAAAACACGATGCCGGCCGCAAAAAAAGTGCTTTCAGCAAGACGCGTAATGAAAGGTCCGATACTGACCGTATTCTCAAAGCTGCGTTTTAAATAGTCCACATCCAAGCACATCGGCAGCTGAACAATATCGACCGTAGTGGTCTGGCGCGGGTCCTCGGGATTTCTCGCGGGATAGACTAAATCATAGCGCTCGTAAGTCAGGTTGAATCCGCCGGCAAAAATCATGTCCGGCTGGAGGTCACCATTGTGCAGAGAATTATTAACACTGCCCCACAGCCTGTTCATATGCGTATCGTTCTCAGAATCGTGAGGATTTTGTATAAGCTTTGCGATCAAGTTTCCGGTTTTGATATAGATATCGCCGGTTGCGATGACTTTCAGGTTCGGAATTTCCGCCTCAAGCATCTTAATCAATTTGCTGTAAAAATTCAGAAACCATTTATTACTTATCTCTGGCTCAATATTGCTCTGAATGGTGGCGGCGTCAATTTCTTTTAGAAATTCAATTTCCGCTGTAAGCTGCTGCAACTGAATCCTGACTTGATCGAGCTCTTTTGTGATTTCAGACAAAGTATCAGTAACGTCTTTTTTAGTTACGCCATCCTTTTTTCTTGCGTCTTCATCTTTAAGAAATCTGCTCCATTCCGAACGATCCTTATTTAAAGCCGAAATAGTGCTTTCTGTTTCTTTAAGACGCTTCTTGGCGCGTACCGATCCGGCCTTAACAATCGCTTTTTGTTCCTTGGTATATTTGCGTGCTTTTTCACCGACCCAGTAGTTCACTATCGCGGTTTCGGTTTTGCCGAAAGTCAATTTAACCTCGCCTGAAAAGAGTGGATTACCTTTTTCATCGGTCATCAATTGCTTAACACGCGCTATGCGCTGGGCGATTCTTTCTTCCATCGTCCGAAAACCGGAATGTCCATTTGACCCATTGGTATACGATGTATCCGTAGCCATTGCCCGGAACCCCTGATTTTTCCCTGCAATCGTTACATCCAAGTGGAAAAGATTGCCTGAAATAATGACCCACGGTATGTGTACGGCTTCCGCTAAACGGAGACCGTTCCTGAATGGGCTCTTTTCAATGTCCGGGTCGGCCAAAAGTCCGACCATCGGCGAATTGATGAAATAAAACATCGGGTGACCGCTATACCACTCGCATTTTTTTGAAGCCATCGGTAATTCCAATGGTTTATCAAGCAAAGTTCCGGGAACTTCCGATACGAGAGTCAATTCTCGAACATGGCGCTTGCTATATTGTGCGAGCAATTCAAGCACTTCTTCTTTCGGACTCCGCACGCGCGGTAGCTTTATTGTTTTTCTGGACGCAATCGTTTTTGTCGATTGTTTTTCTTTTGTTTGCTGATTTTCTTTTTTGTCAGCCATTTCTATCTCCTTGGTTTATCAAAAAACCATATTCTGACTTAAGAATATAGTTTTAAAAAAAATAATGCAAGGGGTCTGGCTGTTTGTCCACAACCTTGCCAGTCTTATGGTTTTATGTCGACTTCATGTCGTGTGGGTGGGATTCTTTGAGACCGGCCGGGCTTATACGCACAAACTCGGCATTTTTTTGAAAATCTTTAAGATTTTTAGCGCCCAAATAACTCATTGAAGACCTTAATCCCGCAATAAGTTCGCCCACAACGTTTCCCGCCTTGCCTCGATAATAAACCTTTCCTGATTTTCCCTCCGCAGCACGGTAAGGCCCATCTCCGCCGATTGGCGGATTACCATCAATGCGCAATTTATCTTCACTTGCTTCGCGAGAAGCCATTCCTCGGTATAGCTTATAGCTTGCGCCGTCTTCCAGTATATATTCTCCGGGCGCTTCATCCGTACCGGCGAGCAATCCTCCAATCATTGCCGTATAGCCTCCGGCCGCCAAAGCTTTTGAAAGGTCGCCGGAATTTCTTATGCCTCCATCGGCTATTATTGGAATTTTATATTTCCGCGCGATTTCAGCTGTCTCAAAAATAGCGCTAAGCTGCGGCACACCGACCCCAGTTACAATTCTTGTAGTACAGGCTGCTCCGGGCCCGATGCCAACTTTTACGGCGTCCGCCCCGGATTTTATCAAATCTATCACTCCTTTTGCAGTAGCGACATTGCCGCCGATAATTTCCATGCCCGGCAATTTTTGTTTTAAAAGTTTGATTGTATTTAACGCTCTTTCATTGTGTCCGTGTGCAATATCTAATACTAAAATATCGGCACCGGCATCAAGCAAGGCGCGAGCGCGCTCTAAAGTGTCTTCTTTTACGCCAACCGCCGCACCGACCAAAAATCTGCCCCTTTTATCTTTGGAAACGGCAGACCCGTGAGCCTGCTTTAAAATATCTTTTAGAGTAATTAAACCTTTGAGCCGGAGCTTTGAGTCCACCAAAGGCAATTTTTCAATTCGGTAAGAAAAAAGAATTTTTTTTGCATCTGAAAAAGAAGTTTTGGGTCCTCCTGTTATTACTTTTTTAGTCATCACTTCGCTGACTTTTTTATTCAAATTTTCCGTAAATAAAATATCACGCCTGGTGATGATGCCGACGACTTTTTGATTCATATTCAAGACCGGTAAACCGGAAATTAGATGCTCCTTCATAAATTTCTGCGCCTCTTCCACGCTGGCACTTTCAGAAATCGTATAAGGGTCTTCTATAACTACATTTTCCGCCCGTTTAACTTTCCGCACCTCTTCAACTTGTTTTTCTATCGGCAAAAATCTGTGAATAATTCCTATTCCTCCCGCCTCAGCCATAAAGCGAGCCATGCGAGATTCGGTCACGCTATCCATGTTAGCGGAAAGCAAGGGAATGTGCAGATTAATGTGTTTTGAGAGCTGGGCGGAGGTTGAAACATCTTTACGCGAAAAAACCCCTGATCTTTGGGGGCGGAGAAGCACATCATCGAAAGTATAAAATTCTTTTATTATTTTAGACATCTACCAAAGTTTATTATACAGCATGGCTTCGGCTTGCGCCAACAAGCCGCTTTTGCTACCATCATTTTATGTCTCAAGACAATCTCATAAAACTCCAGTGTCAAGCCTGCAAACGCGTGGGCTATTGGTCTTCCAAAAACCGCAAAAAAGTTGAGCGAAAAATCGAGCTCGCCAAATATTGCAAGTGGTGCAGAAAGCATACAAAGCATAA
>JAUSHV010000062.1 GCA_030648495.1 bacterium | reverse complement strand
AAAAAAACACCGGGGTTGAATTCCGGTGTCTTCGTGTGCGTATTATTTTCGGTAATTATACCTGCAATCTAGCGCAGAATATTTATCAAGATTCTTGTGGTTCTCGGGGATTGAGTTGTGGTCGCGGGTCCCCCATATATTCGCATAAAACACCGGAGAGCTTCCGAAGGCCACAAGCAGGTGCACCTCGCCACGGCTTGCGGGCACGTTTGCAACGCTGATATCTCCGCTGACCCCGCCGATCTGTTTTGCGTTTTTGGATTGTTTAATTGTGGCCATGAAAACGTTCTCGCTCCGCGATACATCGCCTGTCTCGATCCAAAACACATAACTGAATCCTTCGACGGTTTTTTCACAAATGCGCCTTGCCCCAGGCGGCGAGGATTGCTTCATTACTTCGTCGAAACTCAAAATATCGTAGAAACGCTTTGTTGTTCCGATGCTTACGGTCTGCAGTTCCATAAAAAGATAAAGACCTCTCAACCCGGCCACTGCATCAAACGCGTTGCCGAATAAGGCAAAACAAAGCACAGACAAAGCTATCGTTTTTTTCATAAACGCTCCTCTTTGGTTTCAAATTTTCTATTTAACATTATATCATAATATACTGCTTTACACAAGGCTTTACTTGTCCTGTTCTGCGGCTGGTATTTCTTATTCAAAAAAAAGAACTAACCCACCTATCCTACATTTCCTACTTGTATGAGTTTTCTATATGTGCTAGCATGAGCGCATGATTAACTTTAAAGAAGAAAAAACTTTCTACGGCACTGCCCCGTTGGGAGAAAAAGGCCAAGTTGTCGTGCCGGCGGAAGCAAGACGCGTAATGGGCTTAAAAAAAGGCGAGAAGCTTTTGGTGTTCGGTATGGGACATGAGATGTTGGTATTTGCAAAAGCTTCGAATATTGAAAAAATGCTATCTCATATTGCTATCCGTTTAAAAAGTATCCAAAAAATACAAAAATCGATTAAAATATCAAAAAAATAAATATGGCTATTTTTTTAAAAACATATTTGTTAAAAATACTTATAACGTTGTTCATCGCCGGCGGAGGATATTGGTTCTTTGCGCATCGCGGCGGCAGCACCTATCAATTCGTTACTGTTCAACAAGGCTCTATAACTGAAACCGTTTCAGTCACCGGCAACACGACGCCTATGCAGAGCGTTTCGCTTGGGTTTCAAAATGCCGGCACAATCGCGCACGTCTACCGAAGATTGGGCGACAAAGTAAGCGCTGGAGAAATTATCGCGCGGCTCAATATTGCAAATCTTTCCGCGGCACTTCAGCAAGCAGAGGCCAATGTTGATACGCAACAGGCAAAGTTGGATGGCTTGAAAGCTGGTTCAAGACCTGCGGATATAGC
Organism: bacterium; assembly: GCA_030648495.1. Taxonomy (GTDB): domain Bacteria; phylum Patescibacteriota; class Minisyncoccia; order UBA11713; family 2-01-FULL-45-33; genus 2-01-FULL-45-33. The sequence goes on along the minus strand of JAUSHV010000062.1, from coordinate 7,209 downwards.
AACATCAGAAGCCGTGCTTCAAAAAGCACAACAAGATCTCGCAAACTTATATATAAGTATCCGTGATTCTTCTGCAAGCGGGTATGCAAAAGCGAACGATGCCGTGCGTACGCAACTCAATATATTGTTTTCCAATTCAGAGACGAGCCAGCCACAATTGCTCTATATGACAACTAATTCGCAGGCGGCCATCAACGCAACTGGCTTGCGAGTCTCTACCAGTATTGAACTCAATGCATGGCAACAGGAACTAATGAACTTAAGTTCTTCGCCGTCTTTCGAGGCTCTTGCTATGCTTCTCAAAAATGATCTTTCTCATCTTGCAATCATACAGAATCTTCTCAATGCGATCTCATTGACGCTTGATGGGAACATAAATCTCAGCGTTTCCCAGCTTGCGACAAATAAAGCGAACGTAACCACGGGACTAACGGAGGTCAACGCATCCATAAGTAATCTCAATACTATCTTTCAAAATATTGCCTCGCAACAAGCAACCGTTGCCCAAACAGAAGCACAACTTGCTCTCAAGCAAGCGGGCTCAACTCCGGAAGATATTGCCGGTCAGCTTGCACAAGTTGCTCAAGCACAAGCCGGAGTTGCAAACGCAAAGGCCAATCTACAAAACGCAGAAATTGTTGCTCCGATTAGCGGAATAATAACACAGCAAGACGCAAAAGCCGGGCAACTGGCTTCTCCCGGAACGCCGATTATCTCAATTATAGGAAACAGCGGATTTGAAGTGGAAGCGGGCACATCTGAAACAGACGTCGGGAAATTAACTATCGGAGATAAAGTGACGATGACACTTGACGCTTTCCCCAACGAAACATTTATGGGATTGTTATTCTATATTGCGCCTTCTCAAACAAATATTCAAGGAGTTATTACCTACCAAATAAAAATATCCTTCGACAAACCTGACCCCAGACTCAAAAGCGGACTTACAGCAAACATAAATATAGAAACCAACCACAAAGAAAATGTCCTTATTCTTCCTCAATATGCCATTTTACAGAACAATCAAGGGACATTTGTGGAGACGCTAGAAAACAACAAGGTCATAGAAAATCCTGTAACGCTTGGTATACAGGACCAGAAAGGAAATGTAGAGGTCGTCTCCGGCGTCACTTCCGGAGAGCAAGTACTCAATATTGGTCTTAAAACGACCCAGTAAGCGATTCTGCTGAATCAAATGATTGAGGTAAATAATTTAAAGAAAGAATATCACGAAGAAGAAACACAGACGCTGGCTCTCGGCGGCGTGACATTTTCAATTAATAAAGGAGAGTTTATTTCCATTATGGGCCCTTCCGGTTCTGGTAAATCGACGCTTCTGCATATACTAAGCTTTCTTGATCGGCCTACCGGAGGCACGTATAAATTTCAAGGAAAAAGTATTGATGAAATGTCTGACCGGGAACTAGCACGTGTCCGCAATAAAGATATGGGCTTTGTCTTTCAATCATTCAATTTGCTTTCTCGGTTGACGGTATATGATAATGTCGAGATTCCCCTTCTCTATTCCGATATTCCGTCCACTAAGCGGCAAAAGTTCATAGAAGAGGCTGTCCTGTCAGTTGGGCTTGAAGACAAACTACATACAGAAACTGGCCGGCTCTCCGGCGGACAAAAACAGCGAGTGGCTATTGCGCGCGCGCTCGTCGTGGACCCAAATATAATTTTTGCAGACGAGCCAACCGGCAATCTTGATTCTCAGTCCGGTTTGCAGATTATGGAAATATTTGAGTCACTTAATGATAAAGGCCGCACCGTGGTGTTGGTCACACACGAAACCCAGACGGCAGAATTTGCAAATCGTATTATAAAAATAAAGGACGGGATGGTGGAAAGTGATAAACAGATTATTTCAAACCGCCATCATCGCCACGGAACTTTTAAATAAAATGCTTTTTAAAGACGCGTTCAAAACCGCTACCCGCAGTCTCACGCATGGCAAGATGCGTTCAATCTTGACGATGCTCGGAATTGTTATCGGCATTGCTTCTGTGATTGTGCTTATGTCGATAGGGCAATCTGCACAAAACCTGATATTGGGACAAGTACAAAGCATCGGTTCCAATCTGATTATTGTTGTTCCCGGTGCGCCGAGCAACGGAAAATTTTCTCCTCCGGCATCCGCCCAAGGAATTGTTATCACTAGTCTACAACAGAGAGATATTGATTCTTTGCAACGCGAGCCTTCCATAAGCGCAGCAGCTTCCTTGGTCAGCGGTCAAGCTGAAGCCGTGTATGGAAATAATAATAAAACAGTGAGTTTTCAGGGTGTTAGTTCCAATATGTTTTCGGTACGTAATCTCACTATAGGTAATGGACTTATATTCACTAAAGGAGATGTCGATTCTGCAAATCATGTAACTGTCATTGGGCCTGATCTTGCGACTACGCTCTTTGGTCCATATGTCGATCCTATAAATAAAACAATACGGCTTAAAAATATTTCATTCCGCATTGTCGGGGTTCTTAGTAAGGGCGGAACCGGGCCGTTCGGCGTTGACCAGGGCAATGTCGCTATTATACCCATAACTGTTGCCCAAAAAGAGCTTTTGGGGATTTCCTATTTCAACACTATCCTCGTCCAAGCAAACCAGAGCTATGATATTAATTTTGTAAAATCACGCATAACATTCGCATTGCGGCAGAACCACGGTATAACTGACCCGAACAAAGATGACTTCAATATACAAACCCAAGCGGATATCTTATCCCTTCTCGGCAATATTACTTCGATTCTCACTCTCTTTTTAGCGGCAATCGCATCTATATCGTTAATTGTCGGCGGCATCGGAATTATGAATATCATGCTTGTCGCCGTCACGGAGCGGACGCGCGAAATCGGCCTGCGCAAAGCGGTCGGTGCAACAAATAATGATATCTTACAACAATTCCTCATTGAGTCGGTTCTACTGACTTCTGCGGGCGGTGCGATAGGTATTGCGATAGGTGCCGGTATTGTGGGTCTTGTATATTTTGTCCTCTCAACTTTCTTTTCTATCGGCTGGGTTTTTGCTTTTCCGATTTCGGCTGTCATTCTTGGTCTCGCAGTTTCCAGCGTTGCCGGTATTATCTTCGGCATCTACCCAGCGCGGCAGGCTTCTCTCAAAAGTCCGATAGAAGCATTGAGATATGAGTAAGAAAAATAAAAACGCCATTAGGAGGCGTTTTTCATTTTTATTTTTGCTAATCCATCAATATTCATGCGCCCGGCGGATTCTTCAAATAATTTAAGGAAGATGGCAAGGTCCTGCCAAATGTCTTTTTTTTCATCCGAAGAATTAAGGTTGCCATGATTATTCATGTGCCGCAAATCTCTCTTTACAAGGCGGCTCTCACTTTCAAAAAGGGTCTCGTAAACATTTTCTTTTACCGACTTTGATTGATCAAAATAAGTGCATGCAACACATCTGCGATGCCCGTAGCGAGAATCCTCATAATCATGAGTGTATGATCCTTCGTAACAATCATAGCTCAATACAAAATTGTGCGGGCAAAATTGTCTCAGGTTTTGAATACGTTGCTCTACTTCTTTTTCAAGCGATTCTTTTTGCTCGATAGTAATATCTTTTCTTTGGGATTTTTGCATTTTCGCAATAATGTTTTCCCGCCATTTTACTAACTCGCTTGGCAAACCTGCCTCTACAATTAACAGTTCTTTTAAACGAAACATTTCGCGTATCTTTTCATGAAGCTCATTTTCCGCAGACGTTTTTTTTCTCACTGCGGCTCTAATCACTAGCGATTCCGCTTTAATTTTTTCCTCCAACAGCAAAACCTTAGCTTTAGCTTCATTTAACAAATTTAAAAGACTCTGCTTTGTATTTTTCTCAGACATGCGATCAAGCCCTCATGCATCTAAATACAAGTATATATCAAGTATTTTGGGAGTCAACAGCCGAGCCTTTTACACCCTCAAATATTTACGGACGGCGAAGGCGGAGGACAGGAGACCTAAAATAAATCCTGTTGTAATAAGTATCAATGAAATTTCTAAAATATTCGCGGTAAAATATGAAAAAACATTGAGGCCCCCGAAAATAGATGCTGTCTTTTTCCCTGTCCACCAAAAAATAGGATAAAAAATCGCTATGGTAAAAATTGATGATAAAAGTCCATACATTACCCCCTCAACCAAAAACGGTCCTCTGATAAATGCGTGCGAAGCTCCGACAAGCTGCATAACGGATATCTCTTCTTTGGAATTATAAATCGCGAGGCGGACGGTGGTGTAAGCGACCAAAATAGCAATGAGAGCCAGAATTAAGCTTGCCACAAAACCCATAAGTCTCGCGGTGGACAATATTGAAGCAAGCTTTTCTATTGCCGCCTGGTTTTGTCGGAATGTTATTTTTTTTTGCCCGGACTCGTCCGTTGCTATCAAAGGCGCTTGCGGAGAATTCTCCAAAAATTTCGAAATCGCTTCGTATTTTGATGTGTCTTTTGCGCGGACTTCGAGGCTTGCCGAAAAAGGATTGTCTTCCACCACCTGCAATGACTGAAGCACAACAGTGTCACCCTGGTGGCGCAGAGTAAAAATTTTCAAAGCATCGTCTCTGGAAACATATTTGACGTCTTTAACTTCAGGAAGTCCTTCCAAGCTTTTCTGCATGGATAAAATATCCGACTCCGCGGCATCTTGCTTAAAATAAACGCTGATGTCCACTTTTTCTTCAAGGCTTGTAATAACTCCGTTCAAAAAAATACTGCCCATGACCACAACACCTATCATGAAAATGGAGAGAGACATGACCAAAACCGTCGCAACGCTCACAACGCCGTTCCTAAAAAAATTGATGAATCCCCACTTAAATACCCGCTTAAAGGTTATCTGGTCCATGTATTGATTATATTATAAAAATACCGGATTACAAAACATATTTCCCCTTCTCTTCGTCTCTGACGACTTTGCCTTTGTCCAACGTTACCACACGGCGACGGAGAGAATTGATTACCTCTTTGTCGTGAGTAGCTAATATGACAATAGTATTATTCATATCGTTAATTTTTTGCAGAAGATTGATTATATCATGCGTATTTGTCGGGTCTAGGTTTCCTGTAGGCTCGTCGGCAATTACGACATCCGGCTTTGAAACTATCGCGCGGGCAATGGCCACACGCTGTTTTTCGCCTCCCGAAAGTTGGCCCGGGAAATGCCAGGATTTATCGGTCAGCCCCACGATATCCAGCACTTGCGGAACATCCCGCTCTATATCTTCTTCAGACGCCCCTCCCGCTTCAAGTGCGAAAGCAATATTCTCATAAGCGGTCTTATGGGGAAGCAGACGATAGTCCTGAAAAACAACTCCCATCCGGCGCCTTATTTTTGGAAGTTCTGTGCGCGTCATTTTGTTTACGTCATGCGATTCAAAAAAAACTGTGCCGGAAGTCGGATGCTCCTCAGCAAGAAGCATTTTGAGCAAAGTTGATTTTCCGGCGCCGGAAGGCCCGACTATAGAAATAAACTCTGACGGTTTGATGGTAAACGAAACATCCTCCAGTGCTATAGAGGTCGGTGAGTATATTTTTGAAACTTTATCGAAATAAATCATTTAAAATTATGCTGTTAGTTCCGCTTCTATAAATTTATCCAAGTCTCCGGTCAAAACTCCTTCCACATCAGCAGTCTCCGCGCCGGTCCGATGGTCTTTGACCATATGGTATGGATGAAAAACGTACGATCTTATCTGGTGGCCCCATTCTGCCTGCGGCATTGTCCCGCCGCGCGCTTCTTTTTTCTCATGAGCCGTTTTATTTAATTCTAGCTCATAAATCTTGGCCCGTAAAATGCCCATCGCGTGCTTTCTGTTGGCCTGTTGTGTGCGCTCGGTTGAAGCGTGAACCGAAATTCCTGAGGGTTTGTGCAAAATACGCACGGCAGTTTCTCTTTTATTTACGTTCTGCCCGCCAGGTCCGCCTGAACGCGCGAAAGTAATCTCCAAATCATCGTCTTTAATCGGCACTTCTTCGGGGTCGGTAATTTCCGGCAATATCTCAACCAAGGCAAACGATGTATGCCTGCGCTTATTGGCATCGTACGGAGAAATCCGTACCAGGCGGTGAACACCGTATTCTTTTTTTAAATAGCCGTAAGCGAATTTGCCGGATATCATTGCTGAAGCATTCCTAATACCTCCGAGTTCGTTGGGGTGGCTGTGAATTATTTTAAAATTCCACCCGCGCGTTCTCGCGTATTTTTCATACATTTCAAAAAGTAATCTGGCCCATTCTTCCGCGTCATCCCCTCCGGCGCCCGAATAAATTGCAAGCACCGCGTTACCCGCATCATATTTTCCGGTAAAAAGCTCTATTTTAACAAGATTATTAAAATCTCTTTCAATCCGTGCGGCCTCTTTTAAAATTTCGGCCGCCGCGCCCTGCTCTTCGCCTGTTATTTGAGAAAGCTCTGAAAGATTTGCGGCATCCCCGGAAATTTTTTCCCAACTTGAAATTTTTTCTTTTAAAACCGATGTTTTTGAGGAAATCGTCTGTGCTTTTTGGTTATCTTTCCAAAAATCTTGTTCCGACATCTGGCCTTCCAATTTCAAAAGCTCTTCTTTTAATTGTCTCAAGTCAAAGACGGTCCGCCTCTCTGCGGACCTTTTCTGCCAACTCTTCAATATATTTTTTATCTTTTGCTTCCATTTTTTTATATTAGCAGAAATTTGGAAAAAGAAAAAGCCGCACAATTAAGGCGGCTTATATTAAAGCTAAATAAACCTGGAATAAATTTTAGTATCTCGTTCCTTGTCGAGCTTTTCCAAAATATTGAAAAGCAATTCACGTTCTTCTTTGTTAAGAGGCAAATCACAAGAGTTTCCATCAGCCGTGCATTTCGCAACGATATCCTGTTGTCGTGGAGCGCATAATACTGAAGTGCAATTAACCACCACTTTGTCAGCCCCAAAACTAGCAAACATCTCAAGCTCGTCATATTCATCTAAATGCCACTGTATTTCTCCGCTCTCGGTCTTCGCAATAATGCTATTAATAACTCTTGCCGAATCGCTACTCACGATAGTATCCTCCTGCCTTACCTGCTACTAACAGATACGGCCGCTCCAGCCTGCCTTTGCAGTCGGTCAGGAAACCGTGAGGTATTTAAAGAGCGCTAACAAAAGTTAAGCAAATATTGTAAATTTTGTCAATACGTCTTTTTTGTGCTACAAAAAGATGTGGTAGAGTCCCGATGGC